>JBOHBL010000847.1:0-2530 GCA_050698295.1 Rubrobacteraceae bacterium
CTTGCAGGGTGGAGAGGGGCGTGCGAAGCTCGTGGGAGACGTCCCCGATCAGCTCCAACCTCTTCCGCTCCGCCTCCTCCAATGAGGCCGCCATCGAGTTGAAGCTCTCCGAGAGGACGCCCAGCTCATCTGGCTCGCCTACCGGTACCCTTTCTCCGTAGCGTCCGGCGGCGATGCGGTGAGTCGCCGCGCTCATGCGCCGCAGGGGATTTGAGATCCGGCGCGACACGAAGAGGCTGGAGAGAGCCGCAGTCGCCGCTGCCACTACTCCCGCTACCAGTAGAGAGTAAAGGAGTGTCAGGCCGAAGGCCCGGCCCACGGAGCCCATCATCCCTTCCATCTCGGATGGTTGCATCATTCCTCCGCCCGGTTCCATCATGCCGGTCCCGGAGTCCATCATTCCGGCCATCAGCCGTCCGAAGATCACCGGCGCTATGAGGTAGAGGGCCGCGAGCAGCGTGAAGGCGACGACCAGGGCCACGAGGAAGTGAGATATGAAGAGCTTTGCGCCGAGGCTCCGGGAGAGGTTGAGGGCAAACCGGCGCTTCATGGAGCCTCGAACTTGTAGCCGACGCCGCGCACCGTCTGGATGTAGCGAGCACCGGCACCTTTCTCCGCCGCGTCCAGCTTCTTCCGCAGGTTCGCGACGTGCACATCTACCACGTGGTCGTCTCCGAAGTAGTCCTCTCCCCACACCCGCTCAAGGAGCCTGCGCCGCCCGAAGACGAAGCCCGGCCTGGACGCGAGGGCGAGCAGCAGGTCGAACTCCAGCGCGGTCAGCGACACCTCTGCCTCTCCGAACCGCACCCCGCGCCGGTTCGGGTATATCTCCAGCTCCCCGAACGCGAGCGGCTTCTCCTCCGCGACATCCGCCGCTCCGCCGGGTCCTCGGCGCGGCCTGCGGAGCATCGCCCTTACCCGGGCGACGAGCTCGCCGGGGGAGAAGGGTTTGGTCAAGTAGTCGTCGGCGCCGGCGGAGAGGCCGACGATCCTGTCCACCTCCTCCGTCCGGGCGGTGAGCATGATGACGTACGCCTCCGAGAAACGCCGGAGCTCCCGCAAGACCTCCATCCCGTCGAGGCCGGGTAGCATCCAGTCGAGGACCACTACATCGGGCTCAACCCGCCGGGCCGTCTCCACGCCCGCCTCTCCGTCGAACGCCTGGTGCACCTCGAAGCCTTCCCGCTCCAGGTATCCCTGGAGTAAGTCAGCCAGGTTCTTCTCATCCTCGATTATCAGCGCCTTGACTTCCACGTACCTATTCTAGTCGCTGCCGCGAAACAGCTCCGCGCAAACGTCCCTCCGGGCATTCGGGGGCAAGTACTGTATTCGCCTATCCGGCTCTCGGGAAACCCAAAAAGCGTGGAACTTCCGCCCGGTAGCGTAGGTACTCCTCGCCGAAGGTTCGCTCCAGGTGCCGCTCCTCGGTCGGGGCGTGCAGCCGATGGACGAGAAGAATCCTACGAGTACCAGAGCCTTGACGGACCGGCCCGCGATTGCTGCGCCGAGCAGCGCGAGCCCCCACCCAACGACCTGCGGGTTCCGACTGTAGCGGTAGGGGCCGGTCTTGACCAATTGGCCTGTTTCAAGGCCCGACATCTGCTCGAAGGAGCGGAACTCCCATATGCCGGCGATGAACAGGACCGAGCCAAAGACGGCAGCGGACGCGCCTAAGGCACTTCCATGAGAAGGCCGTCTTTGTCAAGGCCGACGCGGAGAATTTCGCCTCCCTCGAAAAAACCCGGCGACGCACGCCCTCGACGCTTGCTTCCATTCGCACTCTCTTTGGATCCGCTCTCGGGCGATCCGGTGCATGACGGGCTTCGTCCGGGCGTGGGCGCTGCAATCTGGACAGCGGCCTCCCGAGCAGACGGGAGCCATCGTGCCTCGCGCAGTCGCCCACGAGAATTCCGGGCGCTCGGGGCGCTCGCTGATGGGTCTTGTTGGTCGGCTCTTTCTCACTGCTCTACGTCGGCTCCGATCTTCCGCGTTGGCCTTCCCACCGGCCTTACCACGCTCCGCCCTCGCTCATGCGGCCTCCCCCCTTCCGGGCTTTCGGACTCCGGGCTTTCGGACTCCGGGCCTTCGGACGCCGAGGGTCGGTAGTTGCGCAGTGGCTCGTAGACCTCGCCCGAACTCCACAGGCTATGGAGCAAAACCGAGAGCTTCCTCGCCACCGCCACCACGGCCCGCTTCCTTGACCTCCTGCCACCCGTAGCCATCAGTTTCTCGCCGTGTCGGCGGAGGTCGGAGTCGGGGGCGAAAGGGCCGAGTATGTAGTTGGCCGAGCCCACGAGAAGCCTCCGGAGCATCTCGTCGCCTTCTTTGGTGATGCGCCTCTGGGGGTCTTTGCCCCCGGACTGGTCCTATCCGGGAACCAGCCCCACATACGCCCCGACCGAGCGGCTCTTTTCGAAGCGCGAGGGCTCTTCGAGTGTGAGCACGAACGTGAGCGCCGTGAGCGTCCCCACCCCCGCGACCCGGCGCAAGGATTCGGTCTCCGGGTAGCTCTCCCCGGCGACCTCCCCGA
>JBOHBL010000848.1:0-1191 GCA_050698295.1 Rubrobacteraceae bacterium
TCGCGCGGCCCCCGAGTTCGCCGACCCAGTCGACGTGATCCGCCGCGAGGAGATGCCGGTGCTCTTCGACGTACGCCTCATCGAAGACAGGGCCGACGATGCGCAGTCGTCTGCCGAGCATCTGTGCTGCGCGGGCAGCGATGTGGGGCGCTTTGTCGCCGTCGATCCGGCCGAGCCAGACGAGGTCTTCTCCTGACCTAGCTGGTGGGTCGTACTCATCGAGGCCGAGGTGGACAGCAAGCTCAACGCCGGGCTGGTGTGCGGCGAAGCGGTCGGCCATCTCGGGGGAGTAGCAGTAAAGGCGCGACCGGCGCGCGTCGAACGCGTCGTGTTGGTGCTCGAAGGACGGGGCGTGTTGAAAGGTGGCGACCTCGCAGTCGAGTCGGGCAGCCATCCGTCGCCATTCGGGGTGGGAGGGATATTCGTGCCCGACGATGAGCAGGTCGTACCGGCTAGAGATGAGGTCCCGCTCTTCGAGGGACCCGGTGCGGGTGTTCTCGAGTCGGGCTGGCTTGCGAGTCCAGACTTCTTCGAGTTCGGGAAGCCAACCGGGCCCGAGGAGGTGTACGTCGGCGCCTGCGTTTCGAGCTCCGTTGGCGACCGCCCAGAGCCAGCGTTCGATCCCGCCGTAGGCGGGAGGTGGAAAGGCGTAGTCGCTGGGGAAATCGCAGACGCCGACGAGCACTTATGCCTCCGGTGTGCCGTCCGCCGAGATGCGGCGGAAGCCGAGATAGGGGAATAGCGATTCAGGAAGGTTGATCGAGCCGTCGGCCTGCTGGCCCTGCTCGAGAAGAGCGGCCAGAGTGCGGCCGACGGGCAGACCGGACCCGTTGAGTGTTGCCACGAGCTTGGTCTTGCCGTCGGTGCCGCGGGTGCGGATGTTGGCGCGACGGGCCTGGAAAGTGCCGAAGTTGGAGACCGAGGAGATCTCTCGATACGTGTCCTGGCTGGGGAACCAGACCTCGAGGTCGTAGGTGAGTTGGGCCGAGAATCCGGTGTCGCCGGCGGGAAGCTTGATCACGCGGTAGGCGAGACCCAGCTCCTTGAGGCATGCCTCGGAGTGGCCGATCATGGCTTCCAGCTCGGTTTCAGCGTCCTCGACCTCGCAGATGCGCACCATCTCGACCTTGGTGAACTGGTGCTGGCGGATCAGGCCACGGGTGTCTCGCCCGGCCGAGCCGGCCTCTGAGC
>JBOHBL010000849.1:0-1819 GCA_050698295.1 Rubrobacteraceae bacterium
GTCGAGAAGATCGAGGAACTCTTCACGAAGCTCGACGCCGGGGAGGAATCGCTCGGGAAAACCCGGACCCTTCTGAAAAAGTACCGCCAGTCGGTTCTCAAAGCCGCAGTCACGGGCGAACTCAGCCGCGAGTGGCGCGAGGAACACGAAGGCGAACTCGAACCCGCCCCGGAGCTTCTGGCGCGCATCCTCGAAGAGCGGCGGGAGAAGTGGACCACGGATGACGTGGACAAGGGACTTCCACAATTACCCGATCAATGGGTTTGGACCACCATCGAACAACTCGGGGCTGTCACGGGCGGCATAACGAAAAATCGCCAACGAGCGACATTGACGCGCCAATTGCCGTATTTGCGAGTTGCCAACGTGTACGCCAACCGTCTGCAACTGGAAGACGTTGTGGAAATCGGCGTGAAGGAGTCGGAGCTGGATCGGGTTTTATTGAGAGAAGGAGACCTTCTCATTGTGGAAGGTAATGGAAGCCCGGATCAAATCGGCCGAGTCGCCGTCTGGGACGGGAGCGTGTCGCCCTGTGTCCACCAAAACCATCTCATCAAAGTCCGTCTGCCAATGCCGAAGTTAAGCTGGTGGGTGCTTACGTGGCTGCTCTCTGCCGAAGGGCGTGAGCACATAAGGCGCGTCGCGAGTTCCACATCCGGTTTATATACGCTGAGTTTGTCGAAGGTTCGGAACCTCGCGATTCCTTTGCCTCCGCTCGAAGAGCAAACTCAGATTCTGGAAGAATTGGATCGGAAGCTCTCCATCGTGGACAACCTCGAAGCGACCATCGAAGAGAACTTGAAACGTTCCGGGAGTTTGCGCCAGTCCATTCTGAAGCGGGCGTTCTCCGGCAGGCTCGTCGGGCAGGATGCGGAGGACGAACCGGCGAGCGCGCTTTTAAGAAGGGTGAAGGTTAAGAAGGGTGAAGGTTAAGAAGGGTGAAGGGGGAAGGGTGAAGTGAGAAGGGATTTGCCGGGGCGGACTTTTGAGTTTTCGAGGCGTATTGTTAAGTTGTGTCTGTTTCTCGATGAGAGACCGGGGGTTTCTCGTACGCTTGCGAGACAGCTTTTGCGCTCCGGTACATCGGTGGGCGCGAACGTCGAGGAGGGGCAGGCCGCGCAATCCGAAGCAGACTTCCTGACGAAATACTCCATCGCCTGCAAAGAAGCCCGTGAGACCCATTATTGGCTGCGCCTGATCGCCGCCTCGGAACTCGCCCCGCCGGAACGGTTGTCGGATATCTCTTCCGAATGCAACGAGTTGATCGCCATACTCACCTCCATAGTCAAAAAGCTGAAATCAAAAGACAAGGCCACCCCATGAAATCTCACCCTTCACCCCTCACCCTTCAAACTTCGAACGTAGTGAGCAAGGTGTGGAACTACGCGCACGTCCTCCGCGACGACGGCGTGAGCTACGGGGATTACGTCGAGCAAATAACGTACCTCCTCTTTCTGAAGATGGCGCACGAGCAGCGCACGCTCCTCGACGAGGAGAGTCCCATCCCCGACGGCCACGGCTGGGACAGTTTGAGGGACAAGGACGGCGACGAACTCGAAAATCACTACCGCCACACCCTCGAAGAACTCGGGACGCAGCCGGGGATGCTCGGCACGATCTTCCGCAAGTCGCAGAACAAAATTCAGGATCCGGCAAAGCTCAAGCGCCTGATCTCGCTCATGGACGGCGAGACGTGGCTCGAGCTCGACGCCGACGTGAAGGGCGACATATACGAGGGTCTCCTCGAACGAAACGCCGCCGACGTGAAGAGCGGAGCCGGACAATACTTCACGCCCCGCGCCCTCATCCGGGCCATCGT
>JBOHBL010000850.1:0-1659 GCA_050698295.1 Rubrobacteraceae bacterium
GCAGTAGGCTACGAAAGAGCTTCTTCCATCGCTTTGGCGGCGTGATCCCGCATGTTCGGCAGCACGTGGGAGTACGTGTCGAGGGTTATGGCGATGGTCGAATGCCCGAGCATTTCGCTCACTATCTTCGGGTTCACGTTCTTCGAGAGTAGCAGGGTGGCGGCGGTGTGGCGGAGATCGTGGAAGCGGATCTCCGGGAGTCCGGCCCGCTTGAGGAGCGGCTTGAAACGGTGCTTGGTAACGATGCGCCTGTCGAGCGGTTCCCCGGTCTCCGAGGCGAATATGAGGCCGTCGGCGTCTCCGGGGTTCCACAGGGAGCCGACTCTATCAATCTCGGCAAGCTGGCGTTTGAGATGGCTTCGGAGGGCGGTCGTAGCCGTGTTCGTGAGCTTCACGCTCCGCCGGGAGCCGCTCGTCTTCGGAGCCGTGAACACCGGGCCGTCCTTCGTTATCGAGAGCGTCCGGCGCACCTGTAGCGAGCCGTCTTCGAGGTCTACATCGTTCCACTTCAAGGCGAGCAACTCTCCTTGCCGGAGTCCGGTGTGTATCGCCAGCACGTACAGGGCTTCGAGGCGGTCTCCGGTGTCGCGGGCCGTCTTGAGGAAATGCTTTGCCTCGTCCGGGGTGAGAGGGTGCATCTCTTCCCGGCTCGGCTGCGGCGGCTTCACGGCCTCCGTCGCGTTGCGGGGGATGAGGCCGTCCATCACGGCTTGCTTGAGAGCCTTGTGGAGCGTCGTGTGCATGTAGCGGACGGTGCGGGAAGACATGCCGCCGTCGAGCTTCTCCCGGTACAGCCCGCGAATGTGGGCCGGGGCGATGCCCTTCAGCTTCACCCGCCCGAGAGAGGGCTTCAGGTGGAGGCGCGTAATTTGTTCGTAGCGCTCGAAGGTCGTGGCCTTCACGGTGTCGGCGACGGAATCCGAGAGCCACCTATCCAAAAACTCCCCGAGAGTGAGATTGTCCGCGTCGAAGACGAGGCCGCGATCCGAGTCCGCCATTGCTTGCCGGAGAGCCGCTTTCGCCTCCGTCTTTGTCTTGCCGGACACGGCGCGGCGGCGACCGCCGGCGGTGAAGTACAGGCCGCGATAGCCCGTGATCTTGCCGTCCTTGTTTTTTCGCGGGTAAACCGTTCCCGAGCCGTTGCCCTGCTTCTTCACCTTACCCATTATCCGCCCCCGGCGTGAGGGACGCGGGATCAACGGAGAGGGCTTCGGCGAGCTTGCGTATCGTCCGGGGATGAACCTCGATGGATTCGCCGCCCTCGATGCGCCAAACCGTGTTGTGGTTCATCCCGGCTTTCCCGGCAAGCTCCCGTTGCGAGAAGAACTTTCGCTCCCTCGCCTCCCTTACTTTTCTCCCGTCAATCTTCACGTCGGTGAGCATCCTACGCCTCCAATCTTTATTCGCCAATTTACAGATAATTTTAAGTCAAAATATAGACAAAAGCAAGCCGATAATGTTAGAATAAGGGTGTCGAATAAAGATGGCCCCGACGGAGCGCCAACTCCCCGAGGCCCGGCCCACAGAGAGGGAACTCTATGGACACCACGCAGTCTACACCGATTGTTGGCCGCATCGAGCGGGAGATCGCCCGCCTCAAGGCCGCCCGGCCAAACCTCCGTACCCGCATCGAGCGGGCGGAGCATATCCTCGTTACGC
>JBOHBL010000851.1:0-3412 GCA_050698295.1 Rubrobacteraceae bacterium
CTTCACCGCTCTCGGGCGTCCGCTCATCGCCAAAAAGCTCGTCGAAGCGGCGCGCGAAGTCGGGGCGACGCACATCGCCCACGGTTCCACCGGCAAAGGAAACGACCAGGTCCGTTTCGACGTGACGACGGCGTCCATCGCTCCCGACCTCACGGTCGTCGCCCCGGTGCGCGACTGGAACATGAACCGCCCCGAGGAGATCGAATACGCCAAAAAGCACGGCCTCCCATACCCAACCTCAACGACCAGAGAGTCCCCCTACAGCATCGACGCCAACCTCTTCGGACGCTCCATCGAGGCCGGCCCCCTCGAAGACCCGGACCACGAACCCACCCCCGACGTATACAAACTCACCGCCGAACCCGAGGACGCGCCGGAGGAACCACAGTACGTCGAAATCGGCTTCGAGCAAGGCGTCCCGACCTCACTCGACGGAGAGAAGATGCCCCTCCTCGACTTGATCGTGCAACTGAGCGAGATAGCGGGTACTCACGGCGTTGGTCGCATAGACATGATCGAGGACAGACTCGTCGGCATAAAGAGCCGCGAAATCTACGAAGCCCCCGCCGCCATCGCCATCATCCAGGCCCACCGGGAACTCGAGTCCATGACCCTCACCAAAGACGTACTCAGATTTAAGGCTTCGGTGGAACAACGCTACGCCGAACTGACCTACGACGGCCTCTGGTTCACCCCGCTCAAATCCGCCCTCGACGCCTTCGTCACCGAAACCCAGAAGACCGTCACCGGCGCCGTCCGCCTGAAACTCTACAAAGGCTCCTCCACCGTCGTCGGCCGCGCCGCCCCGAAAGCCCTCTACAACAAAGACCTCGCCACCTACGACGCCAACTCCACCTTCGACGAGTCAGCCGCCGCCGGCTTCATAACCCTCTGGGGACTCCCCGCCCGCCAGTGGGCCGGAGTCAATGGCGGCATCGAAGGTGCCGGGAAGTCTCACGAAGATTAAACTTTTAGTGGAACGTTGTTTCGATAAATCTACGATTTGCAGGAAATTGACGACGAGGATCCGCCGCCATTCAAAATGAACCTTTACTTTAGATAAATAGTAAACTTAAAGTTGAGGTTCATATGCTTGTGAGGGCGGGATCGAAGGTGGGTGGGAGTGGGGAAGCCGGCTTTATCGTGAGACGAACTCGGTGACGATCGCGTCTATGGCGGCGGCTTTGCGGTGGCGGGCGACGGAGACGCGGTGGTTTCCGTCGTAGACGAAGTATCTTTCTCCGACTTTGTATAGTTCGACCGGGGGGAGGTGCTTCCCTTCGGCGAAGGCGAGATCCACGCGCTCCCATCTCTCGCGGGTGCATGAACACGTCGGGAGGAAGCCGTCATCGAAGGCCCGACATCTTCCGACGCTTCCAACTATCTTCTCGATCTCGACGGTCTCGAAGTATTTTTCGCGCCGACGTCCCTCCGGGGGTTTCCCTCATCTTCGTCGAAGCACGCGAGGTATTCGCAGCAATCCTCGCAGCAAACCGGAGCGCCCGACAGCCATCTCTTCATTTGCCTTCCGAGGCGGCCCGAGAACGCTCCGAACCTCGCCCGTCGAAAGTCCGAGGCCGACTTTCTCTCGCCGCTCCACAAAGCCTCGACCTCTCCATCTCCCGCAAACATCGTTCTCCTCCGGTTGACGAATCAACTTTCCTTGATGTAATATATCAAAAGTTATTGATTTATGAAAGGTGGTGTGTCGGGAATGAGTGGCGGGCGTGAGATGAGGGAGCGGGTGCGGAGTCGGTATGCGGAGGCGGCGTTGTCGGTGGAGGAGAGCGGGTCGGGTTCGTGTTGCGGGTCGTCGTGCGGGTGTTCCGGGGCGGACGCTTCGGATCTGACGGGGGAGGGATATTCGGCGGAGGATCGGGGCGGTTTGCCGCAGGCGGCGGTCGGTGCTTCGCTCGGGTGCGGGAACCCGGTCGCGCTCGCGGAGCTTCGGGAGGGTGAGATCGTGCTCGACCTCGGGAGTGGCGGCGGCATTGACGTGCTTCTTTCGGCGAGGCGGGTCGGGGATGGTGGGAAGGCGTACGGCCTCGACATGACCGATGAGATGCTCGCGTTGGCGCGGAGGAATGCGGAGGAGGCGGGCGCGGAGAACGTCGAGTTTTTGAAGGGGGAGATCGAGGACATTCCCCTCCCCGACGGACATGTGGACGTGGTGATGAGCAATTGCGTCATAAACCTTTCGACGGACAAAAAGAAGGTTCTCGAAGAAGCCTTCCGGGTGCTTCGGCCCGGAGGTCGGTTCGCCGTGTATGACGTCGTCTTCGTCGGGGACAAAGGCTCGTTGCCGGAAGACGTACTCGAAGCCGTCGGATTGTGGACGGGGTGCGTCGCGGGCGCTTTGGAGAAGAGGGAGTATGAAGCGATGCTCCGCGAGGCCGGGTTCGGGGATGTCTCCGTCGAGGTCACGCACACCCACGACCCGGACTCCATCGCGAAGGCTCATGGCGTGGATGCCGATGCCCTTCGCGGGGTCTCGGTGGCGAGTGCGTTCGTGCGGGCGACGAAGCCGGGAGGGGTCGAATGACGGAGAACGCGGTCGTCGAACCATCCGGCGCGGAGCTTCGGGTCGAGAGACTCGTCGCGTTCGGGAGGGCGATGTCCGACCCGATCCGGGTGAAGATGCTCGGCATGCTCGCCGACGCGGCTAACGATGGCCGCGGATGTTGCGGACTCCCGAACCTCGGCGCTCCCGTCGAAGACGGCGACGGCTCCGTGTGCGTCTGCGAGTTCACCGAAGTCTATGGACTCGGGCAATCCAAAGTCTCGTACCACCTCGGAAAACTGAGGGAGGCCGGGCTTGTGAAAGAAGAGAAGCGCGGACGGTGGAGCTTTTATTCCCTCGACGTCGAGGCGGCGGAGGATTTGCTCGGCGAGGCCGGAGCGCACCTCGGGCGCGGCGTCGTGTCCGGGGGCGCACGATAACGTCGTTCGTCTCCGCCTCGGCGGCGTGCGGAAGGGAGAGTCGGTCGTCGCGCATCGGTGGCGCCGCTCTCCGGCATCGTCGAATGTCTCGGCAAGCCGGAGCGGGTCGTCGAACTCGTTCATTCGGACACGCCGGGTTCGGTGAAAGAGCTTCACTCGACGTGTCGCGGAGGCGTTTCGAGGGCATTTCCCGTGGAACGTTCGTCGGGGGGTCGCCGGAAGGCTCGTCGCGCGGAGGCGGGATCCCGCGGGTCGGGGCGTTCGGGGGGAGATTGGCGGAGCGTGGCGCCTTCGGATGGACGGCGATTTTTAACCGCCGTTTAACTCAATCCCGGAGCGACATATATAAACTGTCTTTGATATGAGCCACGACGCTTTTCGGAGGAACGAATGAAATATGCTCTCATCTCCGACATCCACTCGAACCTCCCGGCCCTCGAAGCCGTGCTTTCGGAAATTGACGGTCGAGGGG
>JBOHBL010000852.1:0-10158 GCA_050698295.1 Rubrobacteraceae bacterium
GGCAAAGGAGGTCTCTGCGGTGTCGCTCTCGAATGAGAGGAGGTTTCCGATATTGGTTTCCTGGCGGGGGATTGCTAATCTCCATTCCTGAACAGGCCGAGGATGGCCGCTAGAGGGAAGGCGATGATCAGTCCTTCAATTGCGCCTAGCACTCCTCCGAACAAAGCTCCCACAATTCCACCTACTACAGTCACGGTGAGTCGATCCGTTATCGTCAGCGAGTTGTCAAATAGGGTTCCTAATGGAACCAGGCTGCCAAATATCATTCCGCCGACGCACACCGTCAATACCATAACTATGTATCGTAGAAAGAAGTCGCCTTGAAGGGCAGGACGCATTGATCTTAGTGTAATTTCCGAGGCTACTAGTCCGGCAATCACAGCGTACAGCACGGTCGTCAGCAATAGGGTTGGCGAGAAGGCGATTCGCGTAGGCACTGCTGGAGCGCCACCTATTATGCCGACGATATATATGTTCGCTAACCCTACGGAAATGGCCGCAACTCTCAGAAACATGTTCATTGCGGGCATGAAGGCGGCTCTGCAAACCAGGGATCTGTCCAGAACCCGAGGAAACTGTCTCTGGGAGCTTTGAAAGCTGCTTTATTCAGGTAGTAGGTGGCGAAATTTTCCGGTGCCCAGTAAACGTCTTCATAAGCGGCTTGCAGCAAATTATCCGGCACGCGTTCATTATCGGACACGGGATCTGTAGGCGACAACCCTGCTTGGATTGCTGCGGCATCATGTCCTTTCATGAATGCCTGCCCAGGTTTCAAGCATGGATCCAGGAACAGCCTCTCATCGTTGAGCGAAGGACTCAAGCCTCGGTTAATGGCGTCTATGCGCGGGTTGGAATACTCTCCGGTGGCGATCCACGCGCCGGAGATGGCGACGAACGTCACCGACGGCACGCTGGGATTCTCGACGGCGAACCGGGCGTGTCGAAGGTGCGTATCGTCCCTTCGACATTTGCTTGGGGGTCCATGATCCAGTTCTGGATGGGGTTCGGCAACTCCCCGTCCGGGTCTGGCATGGCGTGGGGGTTGTTGAGGCCGTAGGGATAGGGGTTCAAAGTTTGCGGCAGCGGCGCGATGCCCGAGACAGGGTCTTTGGTGACGAAACGCCCCGCCTCTGCGCCGTAGTGGCGGGCGTGGAAGTCGTAGAGACTCGTTTGCTCGTCGTAGGCGTTTCCGAGGTAGAGATAGGGTTGCTCGCTGGTGCCAGTTTGCTCAAGCACGTTTCCAAAGGCGTAGTAGGAATACGAGTCCATCAACGCTCCCGCGCCTCCGCTCAAAGCTACGACGCTCCCTATCGAGTCATGGTGGTAGTAAGCCGTGGAGGAACCTGCCTCCCTGGAGACGAGCCGATTCTCCAGCCCTCGTGTGTAGTCGATATTTCCGGTCGCCGCAGTCTCCCGGACGACCTCCGCTCCGTCGAAGAGGTAGTCGGTTGTGGTGGCTCCCGTCTGTGCCGTCACTTTCCTCCCGAAGGCGTCGTAGGAGTAGGTTGCGTTTCCGGCTTCAATGAGCCGATCCTCGAAATCGTAGGCGAAGTTCGTAGTGCCGGACTGGTCGGTGGCGCTCGCGAGGGTGCCGTTGGCGTCGTGGGAATAGGCTGTGTCTCTGGCCCTCGTCATCCGCTTTGCCGCGTCGTAGGAGAAGAGTGTCCGACCGTCGAGAACGATGTTGAGTTCCTCGTTGGCACCAACCGCAACTCAACTACGTATCGGTCTCCTCGCTCATTTTCCAAGTACTCATAGTTCTGGAAGCTACTGATTCTTGCGCTTTCGTAATGAATTTCCAACATCCTGTCTCCATCCCAGATTAGTTCTAGACCATCGTCTAAATCATCTAGGCCATCTGCCGTAAGGAGTCTCTCCGAGGCTGGCAAGCTTTCAGCTTTCTTGCCGGCTGGGACGAGGTATAGATCGACACTGGAGCGACCGGTCGCTCCTTCCAAACTTCCGACCTTGACGAGTACGGCATCGGTGTTGCCGCTAGGTGAAGTAACCCGCGACAATTCTTGTTGCTCAGATAGCCCTCGATAGATAAGGGAGCATCCCGCAAAGAGTATAATTGGGATGAGCAAGACCAGACACACGGTCAAGAGACCGAAGAAAGCCACTTTATACCGGTTGCTCATGTCTCTTTGCCCTCTTAACTTCCAAATGGGGATTGTATGCATTCGTAGTATTCGAAGCCGTTTGCGACCCACTCGATATCCTCATCCGACTCTCCGTAGTTTGGTCCTGAGCCTGGCAACGGCCATGGTGGACCATACTCGAAGAGATCGTACCTTTCATCGAATGCATTGACGGCGACCTCGACTGCGCCGCCTGCTATGTACAGAGTTTCCTGAGAATACCCTATTGCGTTGCCTGTGGCTCCATAGTTAAAGTTGCCAAAGTTCGCGTAACGTTCGTCAGGGGTCAAGGCCTTGTAATCCCACTGCCCTCCCGGACGCACTTGGTTGGCGAACCAAAGATCGTTTGAGAATTGTATGCCCGGCGGCTGGGCGTATGGTGTGGGCAGGAATTCGGGAGCTTGGGCTTCAGCTTGCTGAATGTTGGTGTTTATGTCGGCTCCCGCAGGAACTTCGTCCGGCAAGAGGCCTCCACAGTCGCTACGGTCGGCGCCGGGAAGGGTATTCGGAGTGGAAGAGCCTTTATTTGCTCCACCGTTGAGGTAGTAGCTTCCAGCCGCGGAGCCTGTTGATCCGCCGTCCATTCCCGCCGGGAACAGACCGTTCGGGTCGGGATGAGCGAGCGAATTGTTCACCGAGCAAGGGTACGGGTTGAGAGTTTGGGGCGTGGTGGCGAGGCCGGTGATGGGATCTTTACTGGTAAATCTCCCCGTCGTCGCGTCGTAGTGGCGAGCGTGGAAGTCGTAGAGGTTGGTTTGCTCATCATAGGCGTTGCCAAGATAAAGGAATGGCTGTCCACTTGTGCCGCTCTGATCGAGGGTGTTTCCAAAGGCATCGTAATCGTAGGAGCCTGTCAACGCCCCATTCCCATCGCTCAAACCAACGACGCTTCCTATCGAGTCATGGTGGTAGTAGGCAGTGGAGGAGCCGTCCCGGCGGGAGATGAGCCTGTCTCCCAAGCCCCTCGTGTAATCGATGCTCCCGCTCGCCGTGGTCTCCCGAATGGCTTCCGCCCCATCGAAGAGGTAGCTCGTCGTGCTCGCTCCCGTTTGAGAGGAGACCTTCCTCCCGAAAGCGTCGTATGAATGAGCCGTGTCTCCGGCCCCGGTGAGCCTATCCTCGAAGTCATACGAGTAGTTCGTCGCGCCGGACTGATCGGTGGCGCTCGTGAGGTTGCCGTTGGCGTCGTGGGAGTATGTGGTGGATCCCGCAGCCGTCATCCTCTCCGCCGCGTCATAGGAGTATGTGGTCGTGTTCGTCCCTTCGGCCATGGAGGCTCGGTTTCCGGCCGGGTCGTACGAGTATGAGACGGACGTTTGCGGATGCGACTCGCTCGTGAGACGGTCGAGAGGATCGTATGAGAAGGAGCTTTGCTCGTTGTCCTCGTCTGTGATTGCTGTGGGGTTTGAGTTCTTGTCGTAGGCGTATGAGAGGCTCGAGAAGACGGTGTTGCTCGGATCGGTGGCTGTGATCGCGGTCGTCCTTCCCAGTGGATCGTAGACATGGGATTCGTCGGTCCCGTTCGGATATGAGATGTTCGTGGGCAGGCTCCGGGAGTCGTATGAATACGTCGTTGCTCCCGAGTCGCCGGTGACGGAGGTCATTCTGTTGGCGTCGTCGTAGGAGAAGAGCGTCTCACCGCCGGGCGTCGTCAGGGATGTACGGTTTCCAGCGGCGTCGTATTCGTGTTCGAGCGTCCGGTTTGCGGGGAAGGCCTCTTCGATGAGGCGATTCCTCTCGTCGTAGGCGAAGGCGCTCTCTCCGGTGTCGTCCTCGATGGTGAGGAGGTTCCCGATCGCATCGTAGGTCGCTTCGACGCCGCTTCCGTCGGGATGGTCCGTTGCCGTGAGCCGGTCGAGGGCGTCGTATGCGTAGATCGTCGTGCGTCTCATGGCGTCGGTGCGGCTTTCTATGTTTCCGGTCTCGTCGTAGGCGTAGCTCCGGTTGTGGCTGAGGGGATCCGTCTCCCCGGTGAGCCTTCCGAGGGCGTCGTATTCATAGGCGGTTGAATGCCCGTTTGGATTCGTCGCCTCCGTCATCCTGCCGAGGGGGTCGTAGTCGTAGGACGCCTCGCCTCCCGCCGCGTCGGTGACTTCGATCAGCCGGCTCGCGGCATCGTAGGCGTAGTTTGTGATGTTTCCTTTGGGGTCGGTGACGCTCGTCCGGCGTCCGGCTGCGTCGTAAGCATAGGTGGTTGTGATTCCTTCGGGGGTTCCGTCCGGGCTTGTGACGCCGACGAGGCGGGTGAGCGCGTCGTATTCCAGTGTGGTCTGGTTGCCCGCCGGGTCGGTGATCTCGACGAGGTCCCCTTCGGTGTCGTATTCGTAGCTCGTGGTGTTGCCGAGAGGGTCCGTCTCTGCGAGGAGGTTTCCCTGCCCGTCGTAACTCGCGCTGCTCGCATGGCCGTTTTCGTCCGTGTATCCGGTGAGGTCTCCGGTGGCGTCGTAGCCGTAAATTTCCGTGGAGTTGTCGGGATGGGTGATCCGCGTGAGCCTGTCGAGGGCGTCGTATTGGAAGCTCGTCGTACTGCCCAGAGCGTCGGTCGAGGAGGTGGGGCGCGAGACGGCGTCGTGAACGAAGGCCGTCTCGTTGCCGGAGGCGTCTGTGACGGTGTCGAGATCGCCCTGCGCGTCGTAGGCGAAGTTCGTCTCACGGCCTTTGGCGTCGGTTATCCCAACGAGCTGGCCGCTCTGGTCGTACTCGAAAACGGTCTCGTTGTTCAGCGCGTCGGCGACGGAGGTGAGATTTCCATTCCCATCGTAATCGAAGGTCGTGGTGGCCCCGGTCGGGTCGGTGACGCTCGTCGGTTTGTTGTAGATTGCCTCATAGATGATGGTTGTAGCGGCGCCTGTCGGGTCCGTTATTTCCGTCGGGTTGCCTCGGGCGTCGTATTCGACGCTCGTTGTGTTTCCGAGCTGGTCGGTCGCGCTCGTCTTGTTGCCGTTTTCGTTCCAGGTATAGAGAAGTTCCTCGCCGTGAGGGTCCACTATCTTCGTGATGTATCCGTCATCGTCGTAGTGGAAGATGCTCTGATTGCCTTTGGAATCGGTGAGGAGCGTCCGGTCGTTCGTCGGCTCGTAGGCGAGGGAGACTTTGTAAAGGTTGTCGTCCGCGTAAGACGAGGTGGCGCGATCCTGGCTGTCGTAGGTGAAATACGCGCGGCCGCCGTCGGCGTTGGCCGCGGAGGTCATGTTGTGCTTCGCGTCGTAAGCGTAAAGGGTTTCGTTGCCCGCCGGATCCGCCACGGAGACGAGGTCGCCGCGGTCGTTGTAGTCGTAATTCGTTGCGCGGCCCGCCGAGTCTTCGATGGCCGTGATGCGTTTCCAGGCATCGTAGGAGAGAAGCGTCTCGCGGCCCACCGTATCCGTGATGGCGCTGAGACGGTTGCCGGCGTTGTAGGAGAAGGAGATCTCATTCCCGTTCGGGTCGGAGATGGCTTGCAATTTGCCATCGACTCCGAAGCTCCACTCGACGCCGTTCTTCTTGACGAGCCGGAAGGTTCCGTCGGCTTCTTTGACGAGCGTGTCGAAGTTGCCTTGGGGCGCGGCGTATGAGCCGTCGGCGTTTCGCGTGAAAGTCAGCCGCTCCCCTTGCGGGCCGAGTTCGGTGATCGAGCCGTCGGCGTTTTCTTTGAGGCGGACGTTGTAGACGTGGGTCCACCCGTAGCCGAGGGGCCCACTATAGCCGCTCTGGCTGTTGTACGTTCGGACGAATTGCAATGGCATGCCGCGTCCGGGGATGTTCAGATCCTCTTTGAGCTCGTACATGTTGCCGGTTACGGCGTTGATGGGGTCTCTGACGTCGCTCGAATTGCCGTCCCTGGCCGGACCATGGTTTTCGGCGGCCTTCGCTGCGGAGGCGGACATGGAGGGCAAACCCTCGCACGCTATCCCGTCGTTGTCACCGTCGAGGCGGTTAGGGTCGCTCGGGTCATCGTCGAAGACGGATTGCGCGTCTTCCTGATAGCGGAAGTCGGAGCAGTTGTAGATGTCCAGCGGAGACTTGGCGGCCAGCGCGGATCCACTTACACTCACAATGAAGAGACCGGCCAGTATTGCATTCAGACAGATAAGGGCCGCGCCCTTCGCGCTACGCCCTTCGCGCTACGCCCTTCGCGCTACGCGCTCGCCCTGCCGGGGGGTTGGGAGTTGCTGATCCGGAAAACATCACTTTCACCACTCTTCGCCGCTGATTCGATAGGCCGTAACGATATATTCAAGCGACGCTTTTTTATATCCCGCAAATGAGTGATTTTTGCTGTTGCAAGCGCGGTGCTTTGCGTTGCAAATACGGATTGGCGGGTTTGATCGGGAGTTGTTGCGTGGTGTAAGCTGGTGGACATGCAGGCAGTCATTCTCGTTGGCGGTTTGGGAACCCGGTTGAGGCCGGTAACTTACGATATTCCAAAGGCGCTCGTCCCTATTCGGAACAAGCCCTTCATGGGCTATACGATAGATTTCTTGCGGGATGCGGGCATTGAGGGCGCCATCCTCTCGCTCGGGTACTTGCCGGACCAGATTCAAGAGTACGTCGGACGGCGCGACGACCTCGGCGGCTTCACGGTGGATTACGCGGTCGAGGAGAAGCCTCTCGGGACGGCGGGGGGGATAAAGAACGCCGAGCGGTTTTTGAGGGGCGACGGCCCCGTCGTCGTCCTCAACGGTGATGTGCTGACGGGTATGAACCTCCGTTCGGCGATAGAAAGGCACGAGGCTTCGGAGGCTCTGGCCACGATCTCCTTGACGAGCGTGGAGGACCCGACGGCATACGGCCTCGTCGAGGTGGACCACGACATGATGGTGAGGCGCTTCATCGAGAAGCCGAGCCTCGACGAGGTCACGACCAACCTCATCAACGCTGGAGTTTATGTGTTGGAGCGTGAAGTTCTGGAGATGATCCCGGCCGGCCGCGAGGTCTCCATAGAGCGCGAGGTCTTCCCCCGTTTGCAAAGCCGCAACCGTCTCTACGCGCACGTTTCGAGCTCGTACTGGAGGGACATCGGGACGCCGAGGAGCTATCTCGCGGCTTCTCAGGACGTGCTGTCGGGCGCGGTCGGGACCGGCGAGGACTTCAAGTACATGGATGTGGACGACTCGGTAAAGAGGGACAAAAACGTCAGGATATTGCCCCCGGTCTCGATCTCCCCCGGCTGTGAGATCGAACGCCTCGCCACCGTGGGCGGTCGGGTCTCGCTCGGAGAGAACTGCCGTATCGGCGAAGGCGCGGTAGTCGAAGGGAGTATTTTGCTCGACGGCGCGACGGTCGAGGCCGGAGCCGTCGTGCGAGGTTCGATCCTGGGTCCCGGCGCTCGCGTCGGTCAGAACGCCATCGTGCGCGGCCTCTCCGTGCTCGGCGCGAACAGCGTCGTCGGGGAAGGGAACGTCCTGGACCAGGGTATTCGGATAAACCCCGGCGTCGTGCTGGCGCCGAGAAGCATTCGCTTCTAGGTTTCAGCAGGAAGGAGTGGATACGAACCGAAGATCGCCGTCGTTTCTCCCGAATTTCCTCGCGGTTGCGCGTTCGAAAATAATCCGCGCCGCGAAGATCCTGAAACCTGATGCCTGAAACCTTTTTCAAACCCTACGCCGACGCTCTGATCGACCTCTTCTATCCGCAACGTTGCGTCGGATGCCGCAACCGGGCGAGCGACGTCCTTTGTCGCTCGTGCTTCGAGGCTCTTCCCTACGTCGGAGAGCCGCGTTGTTCGCGGTGCGGGTTTCCGACCGCCTTCGAGGCTTTCGTGTGCGATGAGTGCAAGGACGTGGACTTCGGCTTCGAGACGGCCCGCGCTCCGCTTCGCTACGAGGAGGTCGGGAAGGAGATAGTCCACGCTCTCAAGTACAAGGGGTACCTCGCCGTCGTGGAAAAACTTATGGCTCCGCTCCTGGTCGAGATCCTCGACCAGGAGTTCGACCGCGTCGTTCCCGTTCCGATACATCCGGCGAGACGGAGGAAGCGCGGGTTCAATCAGGCGGAGGTCATGGCGCGAAGTGTTGCGCGAGAGATAAATGTCCCGGTTTCGGATAAACTGGAGGTCGTGCGAAGGACGCGGGATCAGGTCGAGCTAACCGCCGCCGGAAGGCGGGAAAACGTCCGGGGCGCGTTCCGAATGGAGGGCGGGATGAGGGGAAAGGTTCTTCTCGTGGACGACGTCTTCACCACCGGAGCCACGATGAGCGAATGCGCCGAAGTCTTGCTCCGCGCCGGAGCCTCGGAGGTACACGCGATCAGTTTTTGCAGGACGTGTTGACGTAGCGACGTGTTGTAGAGACGCAGCATGCTACGTCTCTACGCAGGAAAGGAGGCACATGGAGATCGTGGTCAAGGGGAGGAACATGTCGGTGACCGAAGCTCTCGAAAACTACGCTCTCGAAAAGGTCGCGCGGGTCTCGAAGTTTTTCGACGAGGAACGCAGCGACTCCCGCGCCGAGGTCGAGCTCATCCACGAGCGGAACAAGTCGATCCCCGATCCGGAAGTCGCCGAAACGACGCTGTTCATAAACGCCACGGTTCTCAAAGCTCGTGAATCCTCTGAAGACATGTATGCTTCCATCGACCGGATGAGCGACAAGCTGGAGCGGCAGGTGAAGAAGTACCGGGGGCGGCAGGTGGACCGTTGGCACGGGCAGAAGAGCGCCGAGGCTCAGGTCGAGCCCGAGCCGTTCATCGTCGCCGAGGAAGGGGACGACATCGAGGCGAAGATCGTGCGTACCAAGCAGTTCCAGATGAAGCCGATGAACGCCGAGGAAGCGGTGTTGCAGATGGAGCTTCTCGACCACGACTTCTTCGTGTTCACGAGCGCCGATACGAGCGATATAAATGTGGTATATCGTCGCAGGGACGGAAACTACGGGCTGATCGAACCCGCCCGCTGATCGCGCCGGTTCTTGGCGGTTGTATAATCGGGGCTCGATCCGCCATGGAGTTTCCTGAAGCAACCGACACGAGGTAGATCCAACTTTGGCTAATTTGCTGACCAAGATACTCAGGATGGGGGAGGGCCGCAAGATAAAAGCCCTCCAGCGCAGCGTCGAGGAGATATCGGCGCTCGGCCCCCAAATGCGCGAGCTCTCCGACGAGGAGCTCAAGGCGAAAACGAACGAGTTCCGCGAGCGCCTCGAAAACGGCGAGACCCTCGACGACATCATGCGCGAAGCCTTCGCCGTCGTGCGGGAGGTCGCGTGGAGGACTCTCGGAGAGAGGAAAGTCCTCGGAGACGGGACCGAGTGGATGCGCCCCTTCGACGTGCAGGTCATGGGCGGCATCGCGCTTCATCAGGGCAAAATAGCCGAAATGAAGACCGGCGAGGGAAAGACGCTCGTCTCCACGATGCCGGTGTATCTGAATGCTCTGTCCGGCAAGGGCGTCCACATCGTCACGGTCAACGACTATCTGGCGCGCCGCGACGCGCAGTGGATGGGCCGGATCTACGAGTTCCTCGGCCTCGAAGTCGGCCTCATTCAGGACGGCATGGGCTTCGACGACCGGAAGTTAGCGTATGCGGCCGACATCACCTACGGCACGAACGCCCAGTTCGGCTTCGACTATCTGCGCGACAACATCGCGACCTCGGTGGAGCAGCTCGTGCAGAGGGATCTCAACTACGCCATCGTGGACGAGGTTGACTCGATCCTCATAGACGAAGCGAGGACGCCGCTGATCATCTCCGGCATGCCCGAGAGCGCGGCGGACACCTACTACCGCTTCGCCGCCGTCGTCCCGCGCCTGAAGGTCGGCGAGGACTACGAAGTCGATGAGAAAAAGCGCCAGGTCGCCCCGACCGAGAGCGGCGTCGAAAAAGTCGAAAAAGCCCTCGGAGTGGATAACCTCTACGACGACGTGAACACGAACCTGGTGAATCATTTGAACCAGGCTTTGCGGGCTCACACGCTTTTCCACAACGACAACGAGTACATCGTGCGCGACGGGCAGGTGTACATCGTGGACGAGTTCACGGGGAGGGTCCTCGAAGGCAGGCGGTATTCCGAGGGGCTTCATCAGGCCATCGAGGCCAAAG
>JBOHBL010000853.1:0-1103 GCA_050698295.1 Rubrobacteraceae bacterium
CCCTTGGGCTGCACGAAGACCGGGTTCAGGTCCATCCCCAGCACCTCCGCGTTGTCGCCCGCGAGCGCCGCGACCCTGACCACCGCGTCCACCACCGCATCTATGTCGGAGGCCTTCTCTCCCCGCGCGCCCTCAAGCAGAGGTAACATCCGCAGCGAGCGCACCATACGCTCCGCGTCCGCCCGCGAGAGCGGGAGCACGCCGAACGCGACGTCCCTGAGCACTTCGAGGTAGATCCCGCCCAGACCGACCGCGACCAGCGGCCCGAAGGAAGGATCGCGCGAAATCCCGACGAAAAGCTCGTGTCCTTTCGAGGCCATCGACTGTAGCAGGAAGCTCTCGGCGGAGACGCGGTGCGATGCGAGCGACGCCACCATTCGCTCCAGCCGGGATGCGAGTTCCGCCTCCCCCTTGATCCCCACCGCCACCGCGCCGAGCTCGGTCTTATGGACGATCTCCTGCCCTTGCGCCTTCAACACGAGCGGGAACCCGATCTCCCGGGCTTTCTCGAGGACCTCGGCCACCGACGCCGCCAGGCTCTCCTTCGGGAACCGGAATCCATAGGCCTCAGCCAGACGGCGGGCAGCATCATCCGGGATCTTCACTCGCTCCTTCACCACGTTCGCCTCGATGATCCGGCGCGCCGCGGGTCGGTCGGCTTTCACCGGTCCCGGCACCGTCTCGGGCCTCGCGATCATCTCCCGATAGTCTGCGAGGTGCGCTAGGACGACCGCAGCGTTCTCGGGAAAAGTGTACGTTGGGATGCCACCCTTAGAGAGCACGCCGAACGCCGCCGCGTCTGCCGGCGCGCCGAAAAGGCAGGCGACCATGGTCTTCCAGGAGTCCTTCACCCCTTCGAGGATGCCCCGGGCGACCGCTTCGCCCAACGAGTCGTCGATCGATACGTGGATCGTCATTAGCGCGTCCGCTCCCACGTCCGCCGCGACAATGCGGCAGATCTCACGGTACTGCTCCGCCCCCGCCCCGGCGAGCATGTCCACCGGATTGCGCACCGAGGCCTCCGCCGGGAGCAGCCGCTTCAACGACTCACGGGTCGATCTTGAGAGCTCGGCGAGCTCCAGCCCCGCGCCGACGAGGGCGTC
>JBOHBL010000854.1:0-8818 GCA_050698295.1 Rubrobacteraceae bacterium
GAGCGAGCCCGCCGGGAGATCCGGGAGGGCCTCGCGTCCTTGCGAGAGTCCCTCGTCGATGCCGAGGGGGAAGAGGGCGCTCGCGCCTTCGACGTCGAGCTGGAGTCGCTGTATCCCGAGTTCACAAGGCGCCGTAGAGTCCCGGCTGCTACGACGACGACGAGGTGATCGCGCTGAAGGTCTCTCTGGCGAGCCTTCTGGCCTCCGGCCCGGTTTGAGGGCTCAAGAACAGGAAAGCCGCCGCGCCGCCGATCAGGAGCAGCATCCACTTGCCGCCTCCGCCTTCTTTGACCTTCTCGCCCCGGACGCGCTTGCTGCCTTCCTGGGCCGCTCCCGCCGCCGCTTCGATGTGCTTGCGGAGCTTGTCGTCGTCCCAGAGCCTCGCCAGGATGTCCTGCGGCTTCTCGTCGGCGACATCGTCGGCTATGTCTTTTAGGGCTTCGATCAGGTCTCGTACGTTGTCGCGGAGGTCGTCGTCGTTGAGCAGACGTTCGAGTATCGGCTTCGCGCTCGTGTAAACGCCCGCGATCGCGCTCAAGGGGATGAGCGAACGCGCCTCGGCCTGCTCTTTCAACTTCTCCCTGCGGCTCTTTCTGCCAAACATCCGAGAACCTCCCTCGTTCGTTCTTCTGGTTTTCCCATCCTTGAAGCCTACATGATACCCGTTTGCCCGACTTCTTAGTACAGAGCGCGCAACCGGCCGTCAGACTTTTTCCAGCGCGACCTCGACCGTCTCGCCGTCCACGGAAAGCTCGTCTTCACCGGAGCCATCCAGGTCCAGCTCGCGGGCGAGGACTTCGTTCTTGAAGTAGCTCCCCCAACGCCCGGCGAGAAGCTCCCTGAACCGCTCGCTCCCGGAGAGACGGACGTTTATGAATTCCTCGATCTCGAACCCTTTCTCCCGTCGCAAGTTCTGAACCCCATGAACAAGCTCCCGCACGAGTCCTTCGTCCACGAGCTCATCGTTAAGCTCGGTATTCAACGCGACCGCGAGGTCCGTCTCACGCTCCAGCGCATACCCCGGCCTCTCCGTCGGCTCGACGAGAAGCTTATCGGGGGAGAGAGTTATTTCCTCTCCGTCCACCTCGACGACCACGCTCTCTCCGGCGGCGGCTTTCGCCCCGGTTTCGGGGGAGGCTTGCGCCAGCGCGGAGCGGATGCCCGGCACGAGCTTTCCGTATTTCGGTCCGACGACCCCGAGGTTCGGTTTGAGATCGTAGGCGGTCACGTCCTCCGTCGAGCCGAAGCGGAGTTCTTTGACGTTCAATTCGTCGAGGACGAGTTCGGCGAGGCTCTCGACGCCTTCGCGAAGCGTCTCGTCCTCGGTCACGACCACGACCTCGGCGAGTGGTTGCCGAGTCTTGATCGCGGTCGCGTTCCTCGCCGCTCGCCCGAGCGCGACGACGCGCCTGGCGGAGTTCATGCGACCGGAGAGGTCTTCGTCCACCAGCGCTTCCTCGAACTCCGGCCAGTCGGCCAGATGGACGCTCTCGGGCGCGGACGGGTTCACGTTAGCGACGAGGTTTTGGTAGATCTTCTCCGACACGAACGGCGTGAATGGAGCCGCGAGCTTCGTCACCGCGACGAGGCACTCGTGCAGGGTCGAGTGGGCGGCCCTTTTGTCGGCGTCGTCCTCGCCCTTCCAGAAACGCCGCCGGCTGCGTCTGACGTACCAGTTCGACAACTCGTCCACGAACTCCTGAATGGCGCGCCCCGCCGCCGTCACGTCGTAGGCGTCCATTTTTTCGGTGACGGTCTTTATCGTGAGGTGCAGCTCCGAGAGGACCCAGCGGTCCATCAGGCTCCGTTCTTCGGGCTTCACGTAGTCTTTCTTCGGGTCGAAGCCGTCGATGCGGGCGTAGGTGGCGAAGAACGAGTACGTGTTCCAGAGCGTGAGGAAGAATTTCCGGACGGTCTCATCGACTTGATCCTCGCTAAATCGCCTCGTGTTTCCGGGGGCCGTGGAGGTGAAGAGCGTCCACCTCAGCGCGTCGGCGCCCTGTTTCTCGAAGAGGTCCCAGGGGTCTATGACGTTGCCCAGAGACTTGCTCATCTTTTTGCCTTCGGCGTCGAGGATGTGGCCGAGGACGAGACACGTCTTGAAAGAGCTTTGTCCGAAGAGCATGTTCGAGATCGCGAACAAAGAATAGAACCATCCCCGCGTCTGATCGACGGCCTCGCAGATGTAGTCCGCCGGGAATTGGTCCTCGAAATGCTCTTTGCCAGTCCGGGGATACCCCCACTGCGCGAAGGGCATCGAACCGGAATCGAACCACACGTCGAGGACCTCGGGGATGCGCGAGGCAACCTCCCCGGTCTCCGGGTGCCGGACTTTTACCCGGTCGATGTACGGACGATGGAGGTCTTCGGGGACGTCATCGGGGTCCACGGCGAGATGTTTCAGTTCCTCGACGCTACCGATCACGACAGTGTCTCCCGACTCGGCGCGCCAGATGGGCAGAGGCGTTCCCCAGTATCTCTCCCTCGACAACGCCCAGTCCACGTTGTTCCTGAGCCAGTCTCCGAAGCGGCCCCACTTCACGTGCTCGGGGACCCAGTTTATTTTCTCGTTGTCTTCGAGAAGCTCGTCGAGCATGGCGGTCGTCCTCGCGTACCACGCCTTTTTGGCGTAATAGAGGAGTGGTGAACCGCACCGCCAGCAGTGCGGGTAGGCGTGTTCGTATTCCTCGGAGCGGAAGAGGAGGCCGCGCTCTCTGAGGTCTTCGATGATCCAGCGGTCCGCTTCTTTGACGAACTTTCCCGCCAGCGGTCCCGTGCGTTCGTCGAAGGTTCCGTCGGGGTTGACGGGATGTATGGTCGGCAGGCCGTACATCCTACCGCTCCTCGCGTCGTCCTCGCCGAAGGCCGGGCTGATCTGGACGACCCCCGTTCCTTCGGTCGTGGTGACGTAGTCTCCGAGTACGACGGTCCACGCCCTCTCCGTCTCTTCGGCGGGGACGTAGTCGAAGACGCGCCGGTACGAAAGCCCTTCGAGGTCGCGTCCTTTGCGGGTTTCGAGTACCCGGCACTCCCGCTCTCCGAGGACTTTTTCGAGGAGTTCGGAGGCCAGTATCAGGCGGTCTCCGTTCACCTCGACGGTGGCGTATTCCACGTTCGGCCCCACGGTGACGGCGGCGTTCGGGACGAGGGTCCACGGCTGCGTCGTCCACGCGAGGAGGTAGGTGTCCTGTTCGTCGGCCAGCGGCATCTTCACGTAGATGCTCGGGTCCACGATGTCCTTGTACCCTTGAGACACTTCGTGGGAGGAGAGCGAGGTCTGGTCCCTCGGGCAATGCGGCGTCACTTTGTAGCCTTCGTAGAGGAGGTCTTTGTTATGCAACTCCTTCAGCGCCCACCAGACGCTCTCTATGTAGGAGTTGTCCAGAGTTCTGTACGGGTCGTCCATATCGGCCCAGAAACCCATACGGTCGCTCATCCGTCTCCAGTCGTCCACGTAGCGGAAGACGGACTGGCGGCAGAGTTTATTGAACTCCTCCACGCCGAAGTTCTCGACGTCCTTTTTGCCGGAGAGCCCGAGTTCTTTTTCTACCTGGATCTCCACCGGCAGCCCGTGAGTGTCCCAGCCGCCTTTACGCTCGACGCGGTATCCGCGCATCGTTTTGTAGCGTGGGATCACATCCTTGAAAGCCCGCGACAGCACGTGGTGAAACCCCGGCTTCCCGTTAGCCGTCGGCGGACCTTCATAGAAAACGAACCGGTTGTTTTTCGGCCTGTTCTCAACCGACTTCGCGAACGTCCCGGCCTCTTCCCACGCCTGGAGCATCTCGCGCTCCAAGTCGGGGAAGTTTACCCGGGGTGATACTTTTTCGAATGTCATCTTCGAGCCTCCTCGCACTCTTCGCAAAACCCCCGTCACCCGGCGGTCCATCCACCGGGGACGGGAGCTTTTCGAGGAAGCTCTCGCGGTACCACCCCGCTTGTCCTTTCAGTTCCCTATCTGGCGGGAGCCGTTTCAGGACCACTCGTGCGCCGGGGGCGCGTCCGCTGTAACGGGCGGACCCGGCCTCGCTTAATCGTCGCCTGGGATGTTTGTCCCTTCGCTTTCGGCGGGGCGGCTCGGGGAGGATCTTCGGTTCGGTCCTTCGCGCCGGGCTCTCACCGTCTCCGGCTCGCTGTGGCGTGGGCTTCCGACTTGCTCGTTCCCGTCATCGCCTTTATTCATGGGATTTTTAGCCTCGATGCGGTCATGTGTCAAGGTTCGCGGCGCGTGTGATCCGGTGTTTCTCCGCCCATCGTAATAAAGACTTAAGGATTGATCGCCGGTTGGACCTTAGCCCGGTGGTAAGATCAAAACGCGCAATAATGAAGCAACGGGAGTTGATGGACCATGAAGACCAGAACGAAAGCGGCCATAGCGGGCGCGGCGGGAGCGGTCGCGACGTTCGGCGCGGCGGAGCTGATGCAGGGCGCGAGCGCATCCGTCCCTTCCGTTCCGGTCACGGTCTCGCAGAGGATCATAGAGCTGACGCCGGGCGCTCTGGCCACCGAAGCGACCCAAACGGTTGGGAAGGCCGCGACGCCCATCCTGGTGACGGGCGTGGTGATAGGGACCATCGCTCTTTGCGCCCTGCTCGGCGTCCTCTCGCTGCGCTCGAAGCTGATCGGACTGGCCGGAGCCGCCGGTGTCGGCGCGGTCGGCGTTCTCTCTTCTCTTTCCGACCCAGGCGCATCCCCCGGAGCCACGGTTCTCGCCGTCGTCGCGGCAGTCCTGCTCGGCGTCGCCACCGCCGGAGGTCTGCTCCACTCCGCGACCGGAGAGTCCGCGGAAGCCGAGGACGAGCCGGAGCCTTTCCGGGGTCGGATGCGCGAGACCGGCGATTCACAGACTTCGGTGAGTCGCGGCGGCTTTATCACGCTCGCGGGCGGCGCGCTGGTCGCCGGAGCGGCAGCAGCGGGCGCCGGGCGCTTCATCCTCGGACGCGCCGACCCGGAGGTCGCCGGCAACGAACCCGCCCCGCTCCAGCCCGCATCCAACACCGAAACCACCGAGACCACCACGAACGGTGGATCCGAAGCTCCGCAAGAGCTGCCTCCGCCCCCCGACGACGCCTCCTTCGAGGTGGAGGGAATGCCGGAACTGATCACGTCCGCCGCCAATTTTTATCTTATCGACACAGCGATTTCTTCTCCTCGCATCAACCGCGACGAGTGGACGGTGAGCATCTCCGGCGCGGTGGACAACCCGTTCGAGATGACCTACGACGAACTGGTCTCGATGCCCTACCGCGAGGCGGACATCACGCTCTCGTGCGTCTCGAACGAAGTCGGCGGCGGCCTGGTCTCCCACGGTCGCTGGACCGGGGTCCTCCTCTCCGACGTCCTGAACGAGGCAGGCGTGAGCCTGGACAAGCTGGAACAAGCCAACGAGCAGCTCGTGGGACGCAGCGTCGATGGCTGGGAGGCGGGCTTCAGGACCAACATCGCGCTCGACGGCCGCGAAGCCATGGTCGTCTTCGGCCTCAACGGCAGCGAACTCCCCCGCGAACACGGCTACCCGGTTCGTCTCGTCGTCCCCGGCCTCTACGGCTACGTCTCGGCGACGAAGTGGCTCCAGGAGATAGAACTCACCGACTGGAGCTACGACGTATACTGGATCAAACGCGGCTGGGCGAAGGAAGGTCCCATCAAAACCCAGTCCCGCATCGACACCATCCAGGGCGGCGAAGATGTCTCCGCCGGAACCGTCAACGTCGGCGGCGTCGCCTGGGCCCCGACCCGCGGCATCGACCGCGTCGAGGTCTCCACCAACGGCGGCGAAACCTGGAACGACGCCGAACTCGCCACCCAACTCGACATCGACGCCTGGCGCCAGTACCTCTACAAATGGAACGCCGAACCCGGCAAATACACCATCCAGGTCCGCGCCACCGACGGAAACGGAGATACCCAAACCGAAGACGAAGCCACCCCCATACCCTCCGGCGCAACCGGATACCATACCATGGACGTCACCGTGTCGTGAGAAGGACAAGGAGTGGAGAGTAAAGTGACCCCGAACCGGAACTTCAGGTACAGACTTTGGTGGATAAATCGCTTCGGCGTAACCGAACCGTTTCCGAAGCGTAACGAAATCGTAACGTCGCGGCAATTGCAACGTAACAGCCTAAAGGTAATATTCAAGTAGACCGAGCCCCGGCCGATGGATATCATTTCCCCCCTCCAGATTCCATCGGTCGGGACTTAGCTTTTCTGGAGGACTCTCCCTGTGAAGGTCAACGAATTGCACGGCTACGATCTTTCCCCTTCGGAGGCGAGGGAGCTTCAGAAGGAGCTTGCGCCTCGCGTGAGGAGCGTGCCCGCTCTCGATCTCGACAAGCCGCGTCGCCGGGGCGGACGTTTCCACGGATTCGGAGAGGGGCGTGGCTTTCGCGACGGTCGTGGTTCTGGAATTTCCGGGACTTGTCGTCGTGGAGGAGCGGGGATTCGAGGCTCCGCTCGAATTTCCGTACGTGCCGGGGTTGCTGTCGTTTCGGGAGTTGCCGTCGGTGGTTGGGGCTTTGCGAAAAGTCGAGTCACCGGTGGACGCGCTCGTCTGCGACGCTCAAGGGCTCGCGCATCCGAGACGGTTGGGGCTTGCTTCGCATGTTGGGCTTTTCCTCGACGTTCCGACCATCGGGTGCGCCAAGAGCCGGCTCGTCGGCGAGTTCGAGGGGTTGGGTGAGGAGAAGGGGAGTTCGGCGGACCTCGTGGATCGGGGCGAGGTCGTTGGCAAAGTGGTCAGGACGCGGAGCGGGGTTTCGCCGGTGTACGTCTCGGTTGGGAATGGGATATCTCTCGAAAGCTCCGTCCGGCTTGTTTTGGCGTGTTCACCGAAGTACCGGTTGCCGGAGACCACGAGGAAGGCCCACGACGCCGCCAATCGGCTCCGGCGTTCGGCGGGCAGTCGGAGGGACGCATAGTCGCCATGCTCGCTCCGGTGGCGTTCTTGCGCGATAAATGCTACCTTGTCCATCAATTGTTTACGGTTAAGGGGTCTTTCTTACAAAGAGCTCCCGCAGGGAATGGAGAAAGGGGAAAGTGTTTTGGAGCGAACGAGAGGGATACGCGGACTAAGTCGCCGGGACTTCCTGAAGCTTGGCGGCGTCTCCGTGGCGGGCGCGGCGATGCTGGGCGTCGCCGGGTGCGGCGGCGGCGAGACCATCGGCGGGCGCGAGGGCGACGGGGGAGAAGGCGGGAGCGTCTTCACCTTCGGGCGCGGGGCCGACTCGGTGGGGCTCGACCCCATCCACGTCACCGACGGGGAGTCCTTGATCGTCACGCGCCAGATCTTCGACGGTCTCCTCGACTTCGAGCCGGAGACGACGAACCTGGTGCCGGCGCTCGCGACCGCCGTGCCGGAGGCGAGCGAGGACGGCCTCGAGTACGTCTTCGAGCTTCGCGAAGGCGTGACCTTCCACGACGGCGAGTCGTTGAACGCCGAGGCGGTAGTCTTCAACTTCGAGCGGTGGAGAAACACCGACAACGATTTCCACGTCGGCGGCGGGAGCCAGAGTTCCAACTTCGCCTACTTCGCCTCGATGTTCGGAGGCTTCGACGACGAGTGCATCATCGAGGCGGTCGAGGCCGTCGATGAGCTGACGGTGCGCTTCCTCCTCGGAGAACAGCTCGCGCCGTTCTTGAACAACATCGCCATGAGCCCGTTCGGCATAGCTTCTCCCGCGGCCATTGAAGAGGACGTCGAGGGATTCTGGCAGAACCCGGTCGGATCGGGGGCGTTCAGGTTCGAGTCCTGGGACCGGGGCTCCGAGGTGCGCCTCGCGGCCGCCGAAGAGTGGTGGGGCACCGACATACCCGAGCAGGAAGGCGGCGGAGGCCCGTTCGTGGACCGCGTTATCTTCCGCTCCGTCCCGGACAACACAGCGAGGGTGGCGGCGCTCTCGGGCGGGGATCTCTCCGGCGCGGACGGGCTCACCCCCGACGACGTGCCGACCATCGAGGAGCGGGGCGGCCTCAAGGTCATAACCCGCCCGCCCTTGAACATCGGCTACCTCGCCATGAACACCACCAAAGAGCCCTTCACCGACGTCAACGTTCGCATGGCTGTGGTGCACGCTATAAACATGCCCGAGATCGTCGAGGCCTTCTTCGGCGACACGGGCGAGGTCGCCTCCAACGCCATGCCGCCGACCGTGCCGTTCTTCCGCGAGGAGACCGAACCCTACGAGTACGACCCCGACAGAGCCAGAGAGCTCCTCGAAGAGGCGGATATGGGCGACGGCTTCCAGATGGAACTCTGGTACATGCCCATACCGCGCCCGTACATGCCAAACGGCGAGGGCATAGCCCAGGCGATGCAGCGCGACCTGCGCGAAGTCGGCATCGAGGCCGAACTCGTCACCCGCGAGTGGGGGACGTATCTGGAGGAGACCGGTCGCGGAGCGCACGACGCCGCGCTCCTCGGGTGGACCGGCGACAACGGCGACCCGGACAACTTCCTCAACGTGCTCCTCTCAAGCTCCGGAGCGACCGAGCAGGACGCCCAGAACATCGCCTACTACCAGAACCCCGAACTCGATGAGATCCTCAACGACGCCGCCTCGACCATAGACGAGGCTGAGCGCGAAGAACTCTACGCTCAGGCGCAGGAGATCATCTACGACGACGTCCCCTGGGTGCCCATCGCCTACGCCGAACCACCCCTCGGTTTCCAGGAGGCCGTGCAGGACTACCTGCCGAGCCCGACCGGCGGCGAGGGGTTCAACCCCATCAAGATCGAAGAGAGCGGGGCGTAAGGACAGGGAGTGGGGAGTAGGGAGTAGGGAAAAACAAAAACTACTCCCTACTCCCTGTACTATTG
>JBOHBL010000855.1:0-3045 GCA_050698295.1 Rubrobacteraceae bacterium
CCGGCGGCGGACCTCGCCCCTGTGTGCCGCGCTCGTGCCCGCCGCCTCCTCGCCCGTCGTCGAGCAGGCCGACGAGCACCCCGGCGCGGTGTTCCATCCCGCGACGGTGGTATTTCCGGCGGCCCTCGCTGCCGCGCAGGAGACCGGCGCTTCGGGGAGGGAGTTTCTCGCCGCCTCCGTCGTCGGATACGAGGCCGGGGTACGGGTCGGGGAGTTTTTGGGGCGCGGCCACTACAAAGTCTTCCACACGACCGGGACGGCGGGCACGATCGCCGCCGCCGCGACCGTCGCGCACGTTCTGAAGGCCGACGAAGAGACGATGCTCCACGCCCTCGGCTCCGCCGGGACGCAGGCCGCCGGGCTCTGGGAGTTCCTGCGCGACGCCGCCGACTCCAAACAGCTCCACACCGCGAAGGCCGCATCAGACGGTCTCCTCTCGGCGTACCTCGCCCGCGACGGATTCACGGGGGCGAAGAGGATCCTCGAAGGAAGCCAGGGCATGGCCGCCGGGATGTCCCCGGAGGCAAACCCGGAGAAACTCGCGGAAAGTCTCGGGGAGAAGTGGGCGATTCTCGAAACCTCGTTCAAGTACCACGCTTCCTGCCGCCATACGCACCCCGCCGCCGACGCGCTCCTCGAAGGCATGAAAGAACATGGGTTGGAGGCTGACGACATCGCGAGCGTCCGGGCGCGGGTGCACGAGGCCGCCATCGACGTGCTCGGTCCCGTCACCGACCCCCGCGCCATCCACCAGTCCAAGTTCTCGATGGGTTTCGTTCTGGCTTTGATCGCCAACCGGGGGAGCGCGGGGCTCGATGACTTCACCGATGAGAGTTTGAGTGACCCCGACCTCCGAACCTTCCACGACAAAGTCGAGATGGTATTCGACCACGAGGTGGACGCGGCGTATCCACGGCGTTGGATCGGGCTCGTGGACATCGAGACGACCGATGGAGACTCGTTCACCTCGCGGGTGGATGTGCCCAAAGGCGACCCCGAAAACACCCTGAGCCGCGAGGAGATCGAAGAAAAAGCCCTCCGACTGGCCGCTTACAAAAACGGAGCGACGCCCGAAGAGATGCGCCGGCTCATCACCCGAACCTGGAACCTCCAAAACGAGAGAGACCTGCGCGACCTTCTGCCCGAAGAGGAGACGGTGTGATCTCAGAAGACCGCGGTTTGCAGGACCTCCGTCAGGAAGTGCGAGAAGTCTGCAACGGGTTCCCGAACGAGTACTGGCGCGACCTCGACGCGAGGCGCGAATACCCGGAGGAATTCGTCCGGGCGATGACCGAAGCGAAGTACCTCGCCGCGCTCATCCCCGAAGAATACGGCGGGATGGGCCTCGACCTCGCGGCGGCCTGCGCCATCCTCGAAGAAGCCAACCGCAGCGGCGCCAACGCCAACCCCGCCCACGCCCAGATGTACGTCATGGGGACGTTGCTCAGACACGGCTCCGAGGAACAGAAAAAAGAGTACCTGCCGAAGATAGCGAGCGGAGAACTGCGCCTTCAGGCGTTCTGCGTCACCGAACCCGAAGCCGGAACGGACACCACGCAAATATCCACCTTCGCCGAAAAGCGCGGCGACAAATACGTGGTCAACGGGCGCAAAATCTACATCTCAAGGGTCCAGCACTCCGACCTCATGGTGCTCCTCGCGAGGACCACGCCGCTCGAAAGAGTCGAAAAACGCTCTCGCGGCCTCTCGGTCTTCATCGTGGATTTGAGGGAGATCAAAGACAAAAACCTCCGCGTCAAGCGCCGCCGCGTGATGATGAACAACTTCACCAACGAACTCGAATTCGACAACGTCGAAGTCCCGGCGGAGAATTTGATCGGCGAGGAGGGCGAGGGCTTCAAGTACATCCTCGACGGCATGAACGCCGAACGTATCCTCATCGCCGCCGAATGCGTCGGCGACGGACGCTTCTTCATAGACCGGGCGACCGAAAGGGCGAAGGAGCGCGAGGTCTTCGGGCGACCCATCGGTCAAAACCAGGGCGTACAGTTCCCGATAGCGAGAGCTTACGCCGACGTCGAGGCCGCCGACCTCATGAGCCGGAAAGCGGCGGCGCTTTTCGATGCCGGAGAACCATGCGGCGCGGAGGCCAACATGGCGAAGTTGCTCGCGGCGGACGCCAGCTGGGAGGCGGCGAACGTGGCGATGCAGACCTTCGGGGGGTACGGCGTGGACGCGGAGTACGACGTGGAGCGCAAGTTCCGGGAGACGAGGCTCTATCAGGTGGCCCCGATCTCCACGAACCTCATCCTCTCCCACGTCGCCGAACACGTCCTCGGACTGCCGAGGTCGTTCTGAGATGCTTCCCCTCGAAGGGATAACCGTCGTCTCGCTGGAGCAGGCCGTCGCCGCCCCCTTCGCGACCCGCCAGCTCGCCGACCTCGGGGCGAGGGTCATAAAAGTGGAGAGGCCGGAGGTCGGAGACTTCGCCCGCTTCTACGACGAGACGGTCAAAGGACTATCCAGTCACTTCGTCTGGCTCAACCGCTCCAAAGAGTCGATCACGCTCGACCTCAAAAGCGACAGAGGCCGCGAAGTCCTCGGCAAGCTCCTCGAAAACGCCGACGTCTTCGTCCAGAACCTCGCCCCCGGCGCCGCCGGGAGACTCGGTTTCGGAGCGGAGGAACTGAGAAAAGAGCGTCCCGAACTCATAGTTTGCGGCGTTTCCGGGTACGGGTCTTCCGGCCCTTATCGAGAGAAGAAGGCGTATGACCTGCTCGTCCAGTGCGAGGCCGGGCTCGTCTCGGTCACGGGCACGGAAGAGACGCCTTCCAAAGTCGGGATATCCGCCGCCGACATCGCCGCCGGGATGTACGCTTATTCGGGAATACTGTCAGCGCTTTTCCGCCGCGAACGCACCGGCGTGGGCGCGACGCTCGAAGTCTCCCTCCTCGAAGCCCTGGCCGAGTGGATGGGCTTCCCGGCCTACTTCACGATGTACTCCGGCAAACAACCATCGAGAAGCGGCGCGCGTCACGCCGCCATCGCGCCCTACGGTCCGTACCCGTGCGGCGACGGCGAGAC
>JBOHBL010000856.1:0-5057 GCA_050698295.1 Rubrobacteraceae bacterium
CCTCCACTCCTCTCAAAATGACCGACGGTCCATACCGCGACCTCGGCTCCGGATTCGCCCGCCTGACGGGCGCCGAAGCCCCCCGCCGCGCTCCTTCACCCATATCCCACGTCGAAGACGCCCTCGCGGAACTGCTTCGCAACTCTCGCGACGCCGGGGCGAAGAACGTCTACGTCGCCTCGACCTTGAGAAACCGCCGCCACCGCGTCCTGACCGTCATCGACGACGGATCCGGCGTCCCCGAAGCGTACGCTCAGGCGATCTTCGACCCCGGCGTCACGACCCGCCACCTCGACCCCGTGAGAGACCGCGACTCCCCCCACGGCGCCGGTCTCTCCCTCCACCACATAAAGAACGCCGCCCTCGAAGCGAAGCTCGTCCACGCCGCCTCCCCAACCTCGATCCGCTGCGTCTTCGACACCCATGCCCTCCCCGAACGATCCCTCCAATCCGAGTCCAGATCCTCCCAAACCAACCTCCTCGCCACCACGAAAACTTTCGCCAGAGAAAACCCTCCCCTTGCCCTCCACTGCGCCTCCCCATCAATCATCCTCGCAACTCTCATAGATAACCGCATAATACAAACAACGAAACCGGAAGGCATCCGCGCCGGCGCGAAGAGGATCGGCATAGAGGTGTCGTCGAGGACGGCGCGGAGGATTTCGCGGGGGGAGGTTTCGGCATCGGGGGGAGTCTCTGATAAAGTTGGGAGGAGCAGGGGCGCGCGGGGGCGCGGGAGGGTTTTGGATGGGCCGTTGCTCGCGCTCGGCGAAAAAGAGAGGGCGGATATCGCGTCCGCGCTTCGCCGCGTCGCGAGGGCGGGATACCTTGACATAGGCGAGACGAAGTACGAAGTCCGGCCTGGAGAAGTGGAGATCAAGGTTCAGATACGCGAACCGGAGGATGAATATGAGTGAGAAAACCACAACGCGGCCAACGCCGATAATAAGCCTCGCCAGAAAACCCCGGTCCCAAAGCGGCGCGGGCAAAACGGCCTGCATCCGCACCTTCGGCTGTCAGATGAACGTCCACGACTCCGACAGGATGCGACGCATGATCCTCGACGCCGGATACGCCGAGGTCCAGAGCTACGAGGAAGCCGACATCGTCATCCTCAACACCTGCTACGTCCGCGAAAACGCCGTGGACCGCGTAAAAGGCCACCTCGGAGAACTCAACCGCCTCAAAAAAGAAGGCCGCCTCCAAAAAGTCGCCCTCACCGGTTGCATCGGCGCCGCCGAAGAATCCTCCGAACTCAGGGAGAAGTTCGGCATAGACCTCGTTTTGGGAACGCATAATACTTACGAGTTGGCGGAGTTCGTGGGATTGCCGACGATGGAGGAGACGCACACGCCGGATCTGCCGGGGGTCGAGGACGGGCATTCGGCGTTCGTGACGATCATGACCGGGTGCAACTACCAGTGCAGCTACTGCATCGTGCCCGCGGTGCGGGGGAGGATGGCGTGTCGTCCGCTGGAGAGCGTGGTGGAGGAGGTTGAGCGGCTCGCGGCGGGCGGGACGAAGTACGTCACGCTTCTCGGGCAGACGGTGGACGCCTGGAGGCGCGAGGGGCGGAAGTTCTGTGATCTGCTGGAGAGGGTGTCGGAGGTCGCGCCGCGGGTCTGGTTCACGACGAGTCATCCGTCCAACATGGAGGACCGGACGCTGAAGGCCATCGGCGAGCGCGAGACGATAGTGGGAAGGCTCCATCTGCCGGTGCAATCAGGCTCTGATCGGATGCTCAAAATGATGCATCGAGGCTACAAATCCGAGCGGTATCGGCGCAAGATCGAGGTATTCCGCGAACACGTCCCCGATGGCGCCCTTAGCACCGATATCATAGTCGGCCATCCCGGGGAGACCGAAGCGGACCACGAGGACACCTTGAGCCTCGTCGAGGACTGCGCCTTCGATTCGGCCTACATCTTCAAGTTCTCGCCGAGGAGGGGCACGGAGGCCGCTCTCATGGAAGACCTCGTCCCCGAAGACGTGGTCCGGCGCCGCTTTTCGCAGGTTCTGCGCGCCGTCGAGAGGAACGCGTTCGAAAACAACCAGAAAAAAGTCGGCAGGGTCGAGGATATCTACATCCGTCACGGGAGGGCCGACTCCGGAAAAGCCATAGGCGAGACCTGGAGCGGTCACTCCGTCCACCTCGACGCCGACGCCTCGCCGGGCGAATACGTCACGGCGAAGGTAGAGTCCGCCGGTCCCCACGTCCTCTACGCCGGAGAGATGAATAAAAACCACGCATGATAAAAGCCGTTGCGTCGTCGTTTGCGGGCCGACGGCCAGCGGGAAGAGCGCCCTCGCGGACGACCTGGCTGAGTGGTCGTCCACGAGCGTCGTCCTGGTGGATTCGATGCAGGTCTACCGGGAAATCCCCGTCATCACCAACCAGAAGAGGAGGCGTCCGGCTCGCCTGTCGGGAATAATCTCCGTGACCGGGGAGTGGTCCGTCGCGGATCACAGGCTGGCGGCGATGGAGGAATTCTCCGACCTCTCTCGAACAAACGCTCCTCTCGTCCTCGACGCGGGCGCCGGCATGTACCTCAACGCCGTCATCCTCGACATCCCGCTCGCCCCGAAGGTTTCGACCGGCATCCGGCAGAAGGCCCGGAGAGTCTCCGGGGGCGCGGAGAATCCCAGGCGGGCTTCGCGCGCGAAAGAACTGCAAATCTCCGGCGGGGACTTCCGGGGTTCGATCTGGGACGGAGAACTCCTCTTCGAGACGAACATCCTCTACATCAAACCCGATAGAACCACTCTCGACGCCGCGATAGAAAATCGCTCGAAAAAAATAGTCTCCTCAGGCGTCGAAGAAGCCCGGAGACTTCAGGCCATGATCTCCGCCGGAGCCTCCATAAACCCCTCCGTTCTCGACTCCATAGGTGTGAAAGAACTGCTTTCGCACCTATCGGGCCAGCTCGATTTAGAACAGGCCGAAGAAAGGATAAACATCAGAACCCGACGCCTCGCCAGACGCCAGATTCGCTGGTTCGATAAACTAGCCAAAACCCTCGCCGACCGGGCAAGCATCAAAGTCCTCGATTCACCCTCCATCGACAGAAATACTATGCATGATATAATAGCGACATGGAATCCTTGAGCAACGGGGCGGTTGGCGGGGTCATTCTCGTCGCCGCTGGCGAGGAGAGGCACGTTGAGGAGCTTCGGCGTCTGGCGGAGACGCTTGGGCTCGAGGTCCGTGGCGTCATGGAGCAGGGAAGGCGCGACCCCGCCGGTTATCTCGGCGGCGGGAAGCGCGCGGATTTAAGGGATTTGGTCGTTGCCGAGGGTGTGGGTTTCGTGGTCGCGGACGACGAGTTGACGGCTTCCCAGGCGCGGGTTCTGGAGAGGGACTCGGGGGTGGCGGTCATAGACCGGACGGAGTTGATCATCAGGATCTTCGAGGCTCACGCGAGGGATGCTCCGAGCAAGCTCCAGGTGGAATTGGCGGAGATGGAGTATTTGCTGCCTCGCGTGAGGGGCATGTGGAAGCATCTGGAGCGTCTCGGCGGCGGCCTGGGGAGCGGCGGCGGGGCGGCGACCAGGGGGCCTGGAGAACAGCAGCTCGAGTACGACAGGCGTGGGATCCGGGTTCGCATCGACAGGCTCAAAAAGAGGCTCGAAAGCGAGAAGTCCGCCAGGGAAGTTCGTCGTTCGAGGTTGCGGGAGTCCATCACGCCCAAAGTCGCGCTGGTCGGCTACACCAACGCCGGAAAGACCACGATCCTCAACTCCTTGAGCGGCGCCGGGCGTTCGACGAAGGACAGACTCTTCGAGACGCTGGAGACCACGACGAGGCGCGTCGAGGGTTCGTCCAACAACGGGAGCTTCAGCCCAGACTTCACCGTCACCGACACGGTGGGTTTTATCAGGAAGCTCCCGACGCAACTCGTGCAGTCGTTTTCCTCCACGCTCGAAGCCGCCGAGGACGCCGACATACTCGTCATCTGCGCCGACGCCTCAAGCCCGGACCTCGAAGAAGAAATGCAAACCGTCAGGCGCGCCCTCGAAGACATGGTGGGTGATAAACCCATAATACTCGCACTCAACAAGATCGACCTTGTAGACGGGGGATATTCGGAGGGTCTCGCGGCGAGGCATCGGGGGGCGGTCGTGATCAGCGCGGTGGAGGGGTGCGGCGAGTTGCTGGCGAGGATCCACGAGGAGATATCCAACCTGGGAGAGAGGATGAGCGTTTTCATACCTCACTCGGAGTACGAGGCGGTCGCGAAGCTCTACGGCCTCGCGGAGATACACGACTCCGAGCAAACGGAGGACGGCGTCCTGATGGACATCAGCCTTCCATCCGCCTCGGCGGCGGATTACGCTCCCTACAGGACTTAAAGCCGCTTGAAACCGCGCAGAATTCACCCGCCGCCGGCCGTGGAGGTCGATGATATTCACGGCGAGCTGGAGTTCCCGAAGTTCGGCCCCAAAGACTCCGGGCTACCCTACGTCGTCATGAACATGGTCAGCTCGCTGGACGGCAAAGTCTCCGTGAGTGGAAAGTCCGGGGCGATAGGAAGCGCCGTGGACCGGAACGCGATGCGCGTCCTTCGCTCGAAGGTGGACGCCGTGATGGTGGGCGCCGGAACTCTGCGAGCCGAGAAAGTCTCCTTGACCTCCGAAGGGAGGCGAACGCCGGAGCCAATGGCGGTCATACCGAGCGCCTCGCTCGATCTCCCGCTGGAAACCAACCTCCTCGATGCGCAGAAAGACAGGACTCTCATTCTCGCGCCCGATCACGCATACGAGAAAGCGTCGGATGTTTGTTTGGGACACGCGACCCTGGTATCGTGCAAGGCCCGTCCCGATGGAACGCTCGACATCGAAGACGCCTTGAGAACCCTGAAGAGAGATTTCGGGATCGCAAACCTCCTCGTCGAAGGCGGATCGCGCCTCAACCACGAGTTCGTGGAGCGCGATATCACCCAGGAAATATTCCTCACGCTTTCTCCAAAACTCCTCGGAGGATTCTCCAAAGAAGCTCCGGTAGCAATAGAAGGAAACACCTTCGAAAAAAGCAAGAGGATGCTCCTGACCTCCATCCA
>JBOHBL010000857.1:0-1275 GCA_050698295.1 Rubrobacteraceae bacterium
ACGTGATGAACGCCAACGGGATGAAGCCCGACGGAACCGGGTCTCAAAGGCTCACCAACACGGCGGTCGTGGAGAGCGAGCCCGCCTTCTCGCCGGACGGAACCAAGATCGCCTTCGTCGCCAACTCCTTCGACGTTGACGAGCAGACGGATCTCGAGATATGGACTATGAACGCCGACGGCACCGACCGGACGCAGCTTACCAGCAACACCTTCCCCGACACGCAGCCCGCCTGGTCGCCGCTTGGGGACAAGATCGCCTTCGTGAGCGCACGCACGGGCGACACCGACAGGAACGTCTACGTGATGAACGCTGACGGCGGCGGCCAGACCAGCATCACGCCGAACTCGCCGACCGGATGCTCGTCGAACTGCTACCAGGGTAACGACGACGACCCCACCTGGTCTCCCGACGGCACGAAGATCGCCTACGTCCACGGTTACGGACCTCCGACCAACCCATTCGCCGGCGGTGGTGTGCCCAACATCTGGACGATGGACCCCAACGGCGACAACAAGACCAACGTCTCAAACAACCCGGATGTTTCGTCGGTCATGCCCGCCTTCTCACCCGACGGCGCTAAGATCGCCTACGTGGGCGCGACCGATACCAACCGCGACATCTGGGTCATGAACGCCAACGGAACGGGCCAGGGTATCCTTCACGCCAACGCGGCCAACGACATCAAGCCCGACTGGCAACAGGATTCCATCCCGCCGCAGACCACTATCACCTCCGGCCCGACAGGCGCCACCAACCGCGCCTCCGCGAGCTTCTCCTTCGTCTCCTCCGAGACAGGCTCCACGTTCGAGTGCAGCCTCGACAGCGAACCCTTCGTCGGCTGTGCCTCCCCGAGGAGTTATCCCGGACTGGGCAATGGCTCCCACACATTTCAGGTGAAGGCGACCGATGTCGCGGGCAACGTGGATCCCACCCCCGCGACCCGCGCCTTCACGGTGGACACCGTCGCGCCCGCAGGAAGCATAAAGATAAACAACGGCGCGGCGAAGACGAAGAGCCTCAAAGTCAGGCTGACGCTGAACGCCTCCGACTCAACCAGCGGCGTCTCGCGGATGTGCGTCTCGAACACCGCGAGATGCTCGGCGTGGAGATCATACTCGTCGAGCCTTTCGTGGAAACTCTCGGGCAAGAAGGCCGGGACGAAGACGGTGTACGTGAGGTACATGGATAGAGCGGGCAACGTCTCGGCGCTTTACCGGGACACGATCAAATACGCCCCGAAGAAGAGAAGATAACGGCTCGGAGGAGGGGGTT
>JBOHBL010000858.1:0-28812 GCA_050698295.1 Rubrobacteraceae bacterium
GGCTACTTCGTGGTCGCGTTCGAGCAGATGCTCCACTACGTGAGACCCTATGAATCCCGCACCCCCGGTTACAAGCACTCTCATACTCTGGACGCTCCTCCCCTCCACTCTGACGACCGGCCCATTATAGACGTTGCGGGTTTCGAGATAACGATAAGGGGTCAAACGTCCAGGCTGTAGCCGAACGCCGCGACCCTCCGCTCGAATCGGCGAATGATCCCGGAAGCGTTATCCTCGCCGCGCCACCTCTCCATGTACTCTTCGTTGACTTTCTTGTGCACCTCGATCCGGTTCGGGTGGCCCGGCAGCCCCAGGAAGGAATAAAGCTCCTCAAGAGTGGCTTGAGGGTCCTCCGTGAAGTCCTCATACCTCAATACCAGCAAACGTCTCACGCGCTTTCTGTCCCGCTCGAAGCTCTCGTGGCAGAGGAGCCAGTGCTCGATCAGCCTCTCCAATGGCGCTCCCGTCCAGTCCCGGGTGGCGTAGGACACGGCGATGGGGTCCCTGATCACGACGACAAAGTAGGAGTTGGGAAACATCTCCTGCAAGAATCGAGTCCGGATCACATTCGGCGGCGACTTTTCTATAAGGACGGGCTTCTCCAAATTCCAATACTTCCCCCACTCCGCGAACAACCGCGCCCGGTTATCGTCTGCGGCGAGGGCCGACCTCTCCGTCAGATGGGCTTCGGGGTGAAAGCCAAACTTCCCCACGCCGCCATGAGCGTTCGCCGGAGGATAGACGCTCTGCAAGAGCTGCCCTTCGTCTTTGGACACTCCGGTGTCCCTGAAACCGCTGATCATGGGGTGCTCCCTCAAACACCGGAAGACGGGCGACGTGCCGCTTCTATGCACGCCTCCGATGAAGAGAAAGCGGTGATTCCTCACCACTCGCGACCTCTTTTCATCGCGAAGAGCTCGTTGACTTTCCGGCGTAGCTCCTCGTTCTCTTCGACCAACTTCCAGTACTCGGCGTTCAACCTGTCGTTCTCGCCGTAGTACCACGCCCTCGCGGTGTGTTCATAGCCCGGAGCGGGGATGGTCGCGGGCGCATCCGGCGCGGGAGGGACTTCCTTCGGATAGCCGTGGAACTCGTTGTATTGCGCGAACGTCTCTTCGAGCCACTCCAGCTCGGAGGCCGGGAGGCCGTCTATCCGCAGCTCGGCTCTGTCGTCCAGCTTCGCCGCCTTCAGGCCGCCGCTCTCGAAGGACTTCTCGAAGGTCTCCTGTCCTCCGCGGGCGTAGGCGATCTCCGAACGTTCCTTCGGCCACGAGACCATGCTTTCGTCCCAGGGGATGGAGAGGTCCGCGCACATCTCCATCAAAACGGCGCGATGGTCCCGGAGGAAGTCCTCGAACTTGAAGATGGGCCACCCGTTCTCCCGAAAAAGCTCCCAGTCGCGCAGGAAGCGGCGGAAACGTATGCGGAAAGGAGGGTCCTCGGCGGTGGTGCCGTTGATGCCGTAGAACTTCTTCCTCAACGAGGAGTAAGCCGCCCTCGCGTCGCGGACGACCAGCAGGGGCTCGGGGTCCCAGCCTAAATCACGATATGTTTCGCACATGTCGAGCCACCGGAAAGAGCCCACGGTCTGTTTGACCCACAGGATCGGTTCTTTCGCTTTCTCGAAGGAAGTCTGTATCACGTCGTTGGGCATATCGAGCACGCCGTCGGCATCGGGGCGTTGCAGGAAACACCACGAGATCAAAGTGGTTCCGCCGCTCTGCAAACCGGCGCAGAGGATCATCCGCGGTCCTTTTTCAGACATGGCAACTCCGTTCGAGCACGTCACCCAACACTTTATCCGAGTGGAAGTATTCTTCGACGATTTTTCGCGCCGCCCGGCAATGCGCCTCGTAGTCGTCGCCGACGCGCCGGATGGACTCCATCGCCTCGTTGGGGGTCCGGTAAGCCAATAGTCCTTCGCCGCATGGGAGGAAGTCGCTGAAACCCGTGTCCTGGACGACGACGGGACGTCCCGTCGCCAAATACCCCGCGCTGCGGTCGGAGAACCAGCCGCTGCGCGTGCTCACGTATCCGTGCTTGGCGACGCAGAACTCCGCCCGCGAACCTCTCAGGTAACGCTGGTAAGTCCGGAGGTCTCGCGTGACTTTCAGCGGGTTCGCGAGCCTCCAGCCGCCGTCGAGCAGGCGTCGTCTTATCGTTTTCGGGGCGCTCACCGCCAGCTCCATTTTTTCTCCCGTGTCGCGGGGCAGCGAGAAGAACGGCTCGAACTCTCGGTCTTTTTGACCGTAGAGGCGTCCTTCGCGCTCCCGGTCTCCGTAGGCCGACCAGTTCATCACCGAGGTGAAGGGCGAGGATGGATCCCCCACCTCCTCCGGCCAGAGGTCGAGCACCACGGGTTGCCGCGTCGGCAGCCAGCGCGCCCCTCCGGTCGGCATCTCGCATCCCGGCTTGTGGACGTTCTCGCCGTAAGTGAACAGCGCGTGGTAGCGGGAGAATGGCCCGCCGAGGCCGTGGCCCCCGATCTGGGTGAATACCGGGTCCACGTCCACTAACACCCGGCGCCGACACTCCTCCAACTCCGGGATCCAATTGATGTTATCCAGGTTGAAGTAGACATCACACTCCCGACAAAGCCCGGCCAACCGCTCCCGCGTCATCCCATGCGCCGTCCCGTCCTCCGCGAGGTAGCACCATTGGTTTTCCAGACCGTGCGGTTGCAACATGTCGCGTAAATACTCGATGCCGTAGGAAGGGTTCGCGGTCATCTCGTTGTGGATGGGGTCGTAGCAGGAGTCCGGCCACCCGTAGTGCTCGAAGAAGGTCACCTCGTGCCCCAAGCGCCGGAACCCCACAAGATATTGCAACTGATGCCAGCTATGTCCGCCGAGCGGATACCTGACCAGAAAACCCGAGCAGACGATCTTCAAGCCCATGCCAACCATCCCGTCAAATGTCCCACGGATACCTCTCGCCCAACAGTTCGTAGAGCCGCCGGTTGCGCGGACGGAAGTAACGGACCAGCATCTGCCTCGTCTCGGGGCGCATGTCTTCCCGGTAGCTTCCGGGCATGTGCTTGTTGTAAGCGTCCAGCCTCAAAGGCGACAACCCGAGGAAGGACGTCACGGCATCGAGCACAGGCTCCGGGTTCTCGAACAATGCCTCGCTGTTGAGCACGAGCATCCGTTCTCTCGGAAACAAGGACAACCAGACTTCCAGTTGCTCGGCGTAGCGGCTACGGGCCAGGTACGAGTGGCGTCGGTGGACCTTGCTGTAGTATGTCCCGTCCTCGATCATCTTCTCCGCCTCGCCCGCGAGCCGTTTTTCTTCCCTTTCCAACGCCTCCTCGAAAGATAGGGGTTCGCGGTCGTTTCGCACCTGATGCTGGTAATGGGAATAGGTCCGGTCCACGGGGTTTCTCAGGATGGCTATGAGTTTGACCTCCGGATCGAACGCGGAGATCCCGCGAGGGGCGTGGGGGTGGAACATGTAGTACGGCGAAGCCTCTCCGCTTATGACGCCCGGTTCTCTCGAAGGGAACCGCGAGATGTACCAGTCGACGCCCCGACCGTAGTTGTCGTGGGAGAAGAAATTTACCTGTTTGGCGGAGGCCGGAGCGATGCGGGGATGCTCTATCAGGTAGCGGTACAGAGACGTCGTGCCGCTCTTTTGCGCCCCGAAGATGATGAAATCCGGTCCACGGTTGGCGCTCGCCGCCATCAGGATCCAACCCCCAAAGCACCCTCGATCAACTCCGTAAGCACCCTGCCCGAGTCGAAGTATTCCGCGGCGATCTCGCGCGCGGCTTTCGCGTGCCGATTCGGGTCGCTCGCGAGCTCCTCTATGGCGTCGGCGGCTTCGTCGAGGGTGGAGAACTTGAACAAGCCTTCGCCGGTGGGGAGATCAAAGCCCGTGTCCTGCACGATGGCCGGCACTCCGAGCGCCAGGTAGCAGGCGGTGCGACAGGAGAACCAACCGCTGCGGCTATCCACGTAAGCGTTCTTGGCGACGCTCCACTCAGCCAGAGAACTCGCCAAGTAATCGCGGTATACCCACGGGTCGCTCGACACGGAGATCGGTTCGATGAGCTTCCACCCATGCTCTCGCAGCCTCTTTTTCGGTATCTCTCCATTTAGAGCGAGTTCCATCGACATCGCGCTTCGTCGCGGCAGCTCGATGAAACGCTCGAATTCGAGGCTCTTGCCGCCGTAGGCGACGCCTTCGACGATGAGGTTCATCTTCGAGGGCTCCCACGAAGCCACGGTCGTGAGAGCGCGCCGCCGGTTTTCGATGGGCACCGCCGCGTCTCGGAAGAGGTCGAGGACGACGGGTTGGCGGGCGGGCTTCCAGTCGAAGAGTTCGGTGGGGATTTTGCACCCCGGAGATCCGACGTTCTCGCCGAAGGTGAAGAACTCGTCGTGGCGCCTGAGCATCTCGATGCGCGAGAGATCGAGTTCGCCGAGCGCGCCTTCGAGGTATCCGGGCACCGAGGACTGGGTGTACATGGGGTCGCTGTCTATGAAGACCACCTTCCCGGCCTCGTAGTACTCCTCGCGCATCCAGCACGACGCCGAGAGGTGCAAAAACAGGTCCGCCTCGCGGCAGAAGCGGACGACCTCGCTCCACTCGCGTCCATACGTCCTTCCGGTGGCGTCCCGGAAGAACCAGCGGTCTTCGAGGTCGGGTGCGAAGGCTTCGACGCGCTTCGCGAACCAGTCCGCGTGCCGCCCGCCGTGCTCGACGAAGGTGTGGGTGATGGGGTCGTAACCCCACAGCTCGGCGTCTTCGATGTAGAGCACGTCGTGGCCGAGCTTTCTCAACCCGATGGGGTACTGCATGTAGTCCCAGAAGGGACCGCCGTACGGGTAGGTCGCGGCGAGGCCGGTGACGGCGATGCGTAACGTCATCGGTCTCCCAACTCCGCCCGGAGGTCCGTGTCGGGACCCATCGCCAGACGCGGCAGATGATACGGGTCTTGCGCCGGAAGCCGCGCCACCCCTCCCTTGTACCGGAAAGCCGCCCGGTAACCGGCGCGCCGGAGCGCCTCGCCGGTTCGGCGCGGGTCCGTCCCGTTGTCTCCGTAAGGATAGGCGAAAACTTCGACGGGTTTTTCCAACCCGGTTTCGAGCGAGATCTTCGAACGGAGGAGTTCCTCTTCTTGCGACGCGGGATCCAGGTCGGAAAAAGTCCGGTGCGAGACGCCGTGCGATTGGACCGAGACGCCGCGCCGCTCCAGTTCCTTCAACTCCTCCCAGCCGCAGATTTCCTCTTCCGGCTCGTGTGGATCGAAAGTGTTTCTCCCCCCGATAAATCCCGTCGGCGCGAAGAGAACCGCCGGGTAGCCGAACCGGAGCAAAATGGGGAGCGTGACGGTAAGCATCGAGCGGTAGCCGTCGTCGAAAGTGAGCAGCGCGGAGCGTTCCGGCAGAACGTCCGGCTCCACGAGGCCATCGAGGAAGGTCGCCGGGGCGATCACCGTCCACCCGTTCTCTTTGAAGTAGTTTAGCTGGGATATAAGAGTCTCCTCGGGCACGTAGAACCACGTCTTCGGAGATCCGGCGGGCGGAGATCCGACCTTGTGGTAGCTCAGGATCGCCGTCGTCTTCATGCCAGAGCGCGCTCCAGCACTTTCGTAACCACCTTCTTCGCGTCGAAATGCTCTTCGACGAGAGCGCGCGCCAATTTACATTGCCGCTCGTAGTCGGAGGCGGCTTTCTCCAGCGCGGCCGCCGCCTCCTCGAGGGTGCGGAAACGGAAGAGTCCGCTCTGATCCGGCAGAAACTCGCTCTCTCCCGTGTGCTGGACCACCGCCGGTTTGCCGCTCGCCAGATAACAAAGGGTGCGGTCGCTCACCCAGGCGTTCCGCAACCGAACGCACGACGGTTTAGTGCAACTGAACTCGCCCAGAGAGTGTTGGATGTACTTCTGATACTCGGCGGGCGTGGAGGCCACTGTGAAGGAATGGCGGATATGCCAGCCCCTCTGTTCAAGTTCGAACCACTCGCCATGCTGGGTCTCGGCCAGGCAAAGCGCCAGCTCCATCGGCTGTGTCGTGTGCCGGGGTAGGTCGAGGAACGGTTCGAAGCCGACCTTCTTGTCGTTGTAGTAGAGGGTGTCTCCCTCCTTCACCCAGTCGTCGCGGGTTCCCCAGTGCGACACGGTGGTCCACGACGCGCCTTCGGCGGCCTCGTGCTCCGGCCACCACTCCAGCGCCACGCACGGAGGGACGTGGCGCCACTCGATGCCGCCGTCCGGGATGCGTGAGCCATATTTTCCAACCGCCTCGCTGGTGGTGAAGTACACGTCGTGCGGCGCGACCCGGACGTGACCCGCGGCCATCCAGAGTTGCAGCAGACCGGGGTCGATGTCCACCAGAGCCGTCCGGCGAAAGCGGGCCACGATCCCGGGCCGCAAGTCGTAGCGCAGGTTGAGGAGCAACTCCGCGCAGGCGGCGTCATCGAGCGTCAGAGAGTTATCCGCCGCACCCTCCGGCATCGGCTCGCTATCCCAGGAACACAGCGCCACGCAGTCCGAGAGCCCGTACGGACGAAGGTCGTCCTTGAGGGCGGCGACGAATTCCCGAGTTTTGTGAGCCGGCGTGTTTGGGCTGGCTCCCTCCAGCCAGATCACCTCGCAGCCGAGAGCCTTCAAACCCAACGCCCAGTTGAGGTAAACCCAGCGGTGGCCGCCGCCCCTCGGATAGTAAAGCGTGTTTGCCACGAGACAGACGGTCGGGGTCAGGACGCCTCCTCAGACGAGCTCGCGAGGACCATGGACCTCCTTGCCCGCCAGCCGCCGGTACAGGGTCTCGTACTCGTCGGCCATGCGCCGGTAGTCGAAGCGTTTCTGGGCCTGCTCCCGGCAATGCGCGCGGTCAAGGGCCACCGTCTTCGGGACGATGGAGGCCAGAGAGTCCGCCTCCTCGACGTAGTAGCCGGTAGCTCCCCGGTCCACGATCTCCGGCACCGCGCATCGCTCCAACGCCACGACCGGCGTCCCGCACGCCATCGCCTCGACCATGACCAGCCCGAACGGCTCGGCGCGAAGGCTCGTGAAGAGCATCGCCGCCGCGCCCGAAAGCAACTCGTTGCGCTCCTCGACGTCCACCCTTCCGACGTGTTCGACGGACTCGCCGTCGATCAAAGGCTCGACGATGGACTCGTAGTACTCGCCGCCACCCTTCCCGGCCAGGATGAGGCGCATCCCCGCCTCCCTAGCCGCCCGGATCGCCTCCACCACTCCCTTCCTCTCGACCAAATTCCCCAGAAACACCAGGTAGTCGCCGGGCTCTTCTCCGAACGGGAAGCTCTCCGTGTCGATGCCGTTGTAGATGATGGGAACGTCCTCCATTCCCTCGAACTTCTCCCGGTGGTAGCGCGAGAGCGCGACGATGTTCGTTTCGGGGTAGCGGGCGTAGCAGTCGCGGACGCTCTCACTCTGGGGGACGTGGTCGGTGTGGAGAACCGGCTTGTCCACGAGGCGGGCGAGCGGCGGCGCGAAGTGGTAGACGTGGCTGTGGATCACGTCGAACTCATGCGCTCGCTCGAACGCGGAGGCCAGATGCATCAGCTCGTGATACTCCCAACTATCCCACAGCTTGTAGTCTTCCCGGTAGCTGTGGGGATAGGCGGCGTGGAGGTTCGCCGACGTCTCGGAGTCGCCGGTCGCGAAGAGCGTGACCTCGTGTCCCCGGCGGACGAGTTCCTCGGTCAGGAGCCAGACCAGTTGCTCGATGGAGCCTCGCGCGTCCCGGACGACCGGCATGGCGAGCGGGGCCACCTGCGCTATTCGCAACCGTTCAGCCACGGGCTCCCTCCAGCCGGAGCCAGGAGTTTTCGATCTCGTCGAGCAAGCTCGTCGCGTAGTCGAGGGACGGGTCCTGATGAGCGTTCCACCAGCGCAGGCACCAGAACAGATGCAGGACTTTGCAGTGCGTCAGGGTCGCATCGAACGTCGGGCGGTCGAGCGGCGCTCCCGCGCGACGCGCGAACTCGTCGAGGTAGGCTGCCAGGAAGCGTTGCCCCTCGCCGCTCCAGCCGTCCAGCAGCCGCGCCAGGTCCCAGCCGGCCACGCCGATAGCCGCCGACTCCCAGTCGATCGGGCGTATGCGATTACCGGGTTGGACCATGAGGTTGCTGCGCCACAAGGCGCCGTGAACCAGCATCCGCGGCTGGCGGCACAGGTAGGAAGTCGCACGCTGCAGCCCCCAGGCCATCAGTCCATCGAACCGGGTCAACAGGCGCGGCTCCTTCTCCAGGGTCTGGCGCGCCCTACCGGCGCATCGCCGATAGAAATCCTCTCCGTGTTCGCGCAGACAGCCGAGCGCGACGAGCTCCGCCTCCCGACCGTAGTACGCCGCGTGCAGCCGGCCCAGCCAGCGGGAGGCCGCCAGCCAGGCGGCCTCGCCGCAGTGCCCCAGCCGCCGGTCCCCGAGGTCTTCGAGGAAGAGCCAGCGTCGCGCTCCGTCGCAGACCGCCGCGTAGAGCGCGGGGGAGTCGAAGCGCCGACCGGCCAGCAGACGCTCGTAGAGAAGCACCTCCGCGGCGGCGTTTTTTCCGGCTCTCGGTCGGAGCCGCTTGAAGACCACCGTCAGATGCTCGCCGCCGGCCAGCGCGACGCGGAGGCGCGATATCGGATGCGTGCTCGAATCCATCGGCGTGGGATCCACGGCGGAGATCCGTACCGGCCGGCCGTACCAGCCGGCCAGACCTTCTTCGAGGACCCGGACGATGAGCAGAGCTTCCCCCTCCCCGCGGACGTCGATGGCCGGTTGCTCAGACACCGACTCTCTCGCCTTCCAGCCGGAGCCAGGTGCTCTCCATTTTGTCCAGCAAGCGGTTCACGAACTCCGGGTCTTTGCAAGGCTTTGTCCACCACCGCAGGTACCAGAGGGTGTGCATGATCCGGCAATGCTCCAGAGCGCGCTCGAACCCTTTTCTGTCGAGCGGAGCGTGGCGCTCGAACTCCTCCAGGTAGGCGGCGAGGAGCTTTGGCTTCTTCCTGCCCCAGCCGGAGAGCAGCTTCATCACGTCCCACGCCGCCGGACCTGTGGCCGCCCACTCCCAGTCTATGGGACGTATCTCCGGTCCGGGCCGCACGATGAAGTTGTGGCAGGAAGCGTCGCCGTGAACGAGGGTGCGGGGCTGATGGGCCAGGTACTCGACCGAAAACTCCAGGAATCGCTCCATCAAACGGTCGAAGCGAACGCGCGCCTCGGGCTCGCCTTTCTCTCCGAGGCTCCGGCGCGCGGCGGCGGCGAGGGCCCGGTAAAACTCCGATCCGTGCTCGTCGAGGCAGTTCAGGGAGCGCAACTCTTTCTCACGACCATGATACTCGGCGTGCATCCGGGCCATCCAGCGGAAGGCGGAGGGCCACACCTCCGTCTCGCACCACTCCAGCTTCCACTCGCCCACGTCTTCGAGGAACAGCCAGTAAAGGTTCCGCTCCTCGTCGCGCAACGAGGCGTATAGCTCCGGCGCGCCGAACCGCCTCCCGGAAAGGAGCCTCCGGTACGTGAGGACTTCTCCGCGGGCGTGCTTTTCGGGTTTGGGCTCCAGCCGCTTGAAGATGACCGGTAGCCGCTTTCCGTCGTCCAGCGTCACCCGGAGGCGGCTGATCGGCTGCGTGCTGAAAGAGTCGAGCGGTTCGGACTCCGCCTCGACGATCCGCACCGGACGACCGAAGTGGCTCTCCAGTCCCCGTTCGAGTATTTCTTCGGGGGTTTTCGTGGCGGCCTCAGTCATCGTCTCTCATGGCGGCGGGGGTGTCGGTGAGACGGCCGTCTTCGATGGCTATCAGGCGGTCGCAGTGTTCCAGGGTCGAGAGGCGGTGGGCGATCATGAAGGTCGTGCGTCCCTCCATAAGCTCTTGCATAGTCTCCATGATCCCCGCCTCCGTCTTTATGTCCACCGAACTCGTCGGCTCATCTAAGATGAGGATGGGCGAGTCTTTGAGGAAGGCCCTCGCGAGCGAGATGCGCTGTCGCTCGCCGCCGGAGAGGCGCATGCCGCGCTCGCCGACGAGGGTGTCGTAGCCGTCGGGCAGGTCCTCTATGAAACCGTGGGCGCCCGCGGTTTCGGCTGCCCGGACGATGTCATCGAAGCTCGCCTCGGGGCGGGCGTAGGAGATGTTCTCGGCGATGTTCGTCGAGAAGAGAACGGGTTCCTGGAGCACGATGGCGTACTGGTCGCGCAGGTCGGCGAGCTTGTAGTCGCGCAGGTCCGCGCCGTCGAGTTCTATCTTTCCTCCGGTCGGGTCGTAGAAGCGGGTGAGGAGGCTCATCAGCGTCGTCTTGCCCGCGCCGGTGGTGCCCGCTATCCCGATCCTCTCTCCGGACTCGACCTCGAAGGAGATGTCCTCCAGAACCGGCTCGTCCCCCTCGTAGGCGAAAGAGAGGTTCTGGAAGGAGAAGTGTCCGCGGGCTCGTTCGAGCGGCATGGCGTCCGGCTTCTCGACGACCTCGGGGGTATGGTCGAGGAGGGAGAAGGCGCGCTCGGCGCTCGCCAGCGAGTTCTGGAGGTCGCCGATCTTCTCGCTGATCTTTTTCAGGGGGGCGTAGAGTTGCGAGAGGTAGCCCATGATCAGGAGCAGGTTGCCCAGAGTCAGCGTCCCGTCCTGGACGCTACGCACTCCTATAAAAAGAACGCTCGCCGTCCCGGCGGCCATGATGACGCCGATGATCATACCCATCCCGCTCTGCTGGATGGTCAGATGGATCCTGGACCCCAGAGACTCGCTGGCCCTGCCGAGGAACCGCTCCCGCTGGCGGTCCTCCTGCCCGAAAGCCTTGACGACGCGGATGCCGCCCAGGGTCTCCTGCACCACCTTCATGCTGGAACTGTCGAGCTTTTTCTGTCCCTTCCACCCCTTGCGGAGCTTCGGTCCGTAAAAGCGCAGCACGAGTATGAGCGGCGGCGAGACCGCCAGGGCCACGAGGGCCAGCGGCATGTGGACCTGGGCTGTGACGTAGATCATCGCCACGACGGCCACCATCGAGGAGATGAACGGGATGAGACCGTCTATGGCGATCCACTGCACCGCCGGGGCGTCGTACTGGATGCGGTAGGTGGAGTCGCTGGTGCCCCGCGAGTCGTGGTAGGAGAGCGAGAGCCGCTGGGCGTGCCTGAAGAGCTTGGTGCGGAAGTCGAGCACCAGCTTCCCGCCACCGTAGATCCGCAGCAAGGTGCTCGATAGCCCCTGAACCTGGCTGAACATGGCGACGAGCAACACGAGAGCCACCGCGAAGACGAGGATCCAGGCCTTCGAGCCCGTGACGAAGGCCGGCAACATGGCTTCGATGAAACCCGGAAGCGGCTCGTCCCCGAGCACGGAGTCCACGACGATCTTCAGCGGCAGCGGCGTGAGCAGCGCGATCGGGGTCGAAAGCAGGCTCAAGACGAACATCCCGACGAGATGCGGCCGGTACGGTCTTGCCTCGCGGAAGACCCTCCGGTAGATGCTCCGGGTCGTGTAGTCGGTCTCGCTCATCGCGCCTATTCTATTCGCCCGCCGGAGCCCTCGCGAAACGCCCCCTCCGGCTCCGCGGTCAGAGCCCTCTCCAGACGCCGACCGAAGAACCACCATTCCGCGAGGACCAGCGCCGCGAACACGACCGCGGCCGCCGCGGCCAGCTCCGGCGACCAGAAAATGCGTCCATCGGAGCCGAAGTTCGCCGTCCAGGCCACCATGTTCGGGGGCCACATGCCCACGAGAAACACGATCAGAGCCGGAACCGCGAGCCGCCAGTACCTGAGCTTGCGCGTGATGCCGAGATAGAGCACGCCGTGCTGGACGAAAGAGACCAGCCGCGCCCGCCAGAAGAATGTGGAGTTGCAGATGAGGTCGGCCCTTTCCCATTCCAGGGAAGTCCTCGTTCGCAGTCCCTTTTTCAAGAGCTTGTCGCGCAGCCGCTCGATGAAGCCCTGCCTGTCGTCCACTTCTTCGGCGGCGAAGAGGTTTTGTTCGATGCGCTTCAGCGCGGGCACGGACGGTTCCGGCATCGGAAGCCCGTTTCCGGAGAACGGCAGCCCGCGAGCCCGGAGACGTCCCAGTTCCCGGGCGATGGGCTGGAGAAAGCTGAGGAGCCCGATCACAGCTCCCATCTTCCACGCCGGTTCGAGCTTCTTTCGCTTCGCGACTTTCACGCCCTGGACCACGAACGCCGCCATAAGCGTCAACAGGATGGAGACCGGCAACCACATGAGATGCAGATCCAGGACGCTCAACACGAAGAGTCCCAGGAGCAGGTAAAGGATGGTGATGGTCTTCAGGTTGCTCCGTTCGCGGTAGATGCGCTGGTAGGCCGCGTCTCCGAGGTATCCGTAGTAGATGCGATACCGCCGCGGCAGAAACGATGTCGGGGCATAGATGACGCCGCGCCAGATAGCGTGTCCCAGGGAGTTGAACTTGTCCGGGTGGCTGCGAGCCACCAGCGCCTCCGCCCTGCCATAGCCCGACTGCTGCTTCCAGTATCCGCGCACCGTGCTCCGGTGCCGGTGCCAGACGAGCGCCGACGGATGGAACCGGATGTCGTAGCCGCGGTCCTGAAGCTTCCAGCACACGTCGGCGTCGTCGCCGGCGGCCCTGTACACCGGATCAAAGCCGGAGACCTCCCCGAGCTTCTCCTTCCAGAAGGCCATGTTGCACCCCGGCACGTGTTCGGCCCGCTCGTTGTCGAGCAAAACGTGGACGGGACGGCCCGGAGAGCGGGCGACGCACTGCGCCACCGGCGGATCGTCCGGCGGAACGACGTTCGGACCCCCGGCTCCGGCGGCGTCCGGCGCTTCGAGCGCGAGCGCGAGGTAGGTCAGCCAGTCGGGGTCGGCGCGGGCGTCGGCGTCGATGTAGGCCACGATCTCCCCGGAGGCGTTCTCGATCCCCAGATTCCTCGCTCCCGAAAGCCCGAGCCTTCCACCGGATATCACACGAACGGGGAACTCCCCGGCTACTTCCGCCGTGTCGTCGGTGGAACCGTCGTCCACCACGAGTACCTCGTAGTCGGGATAGTTCAAACTTCCGAGCGACTCAAGGCACTCTCCGATGGTCTCCCCGGCGTTGTAGGCGCACACGACGACGGAGACCCTCGGCCACCTCTCCCGGTGATCCGGGACGTTTTTGCGGTAGTACTCCGAGACGACTTCGAGGGCGGGTTTTGGTTCGCGGTCCTCGCGGGTGACGCCGAAGCTCCAGTCCTCGATCTTGTTCCCCGCGACCCACCACTCGTCGGTCCAGGAGAAGACGCAGGCGCCCGCGATCCCGCGCTCCGCGGCCAGGCGCAGTTGCCAGTCGAGGATCTCAGCCTGGCGCCCTTCGCCGTGAGAGGCGGAGTCGAGGCCGAGTTCGGTCAGGATCAAGGGCCGCTCCCCGGCGTCGAGCTGGAGCTGCGAGAGGTAGCGTCGGTAGGCGGACTCGTCCTCCAGAAAGACGTTGAAGCAGTCGAAGTCGAGGTAGCCGGTGTCGAGGTAGCCGGTGGAGGGATAGTTCGCGTAGGAAAACAGGGCGTCGGGCGCGACTTCCCTGCCGGTTTCATAAAGGCTCCTCAGCAGCCCCTCCACCTTTCTCCGACCGTGCCAGCGCACGAGGGGGGAGGGGATCTCATTTCCCAGCACGAACCCGAGGAGGGCCGGATGCCCGGCGTGGTCTTTGACTACCCTCCGCGCGAGGCTCCGGGCGTCGGAAGCCATCTCTTTCCAGGCGTCTCCCGTGGGACGGGCGTGGTAGAGAGGGTCCTCCCACCACATCCCCATGAGCAGTTTCAGGCTGGCCTCTTCGGCGAAGTCCAGCACCTCGGGCTCGGGGACGGTGTAGACCCTGACGGTGTTGACGCCGGCCTCGGCCATCGCCGCGAAGTCGCGCCGTATTCGCTCCCGCTCCGGGAACAGGCCGAATTCCCCTTCGGCGAAAGTCCCGTAGGTCACGCCTCTCACGGGGAACCGCTTCCCATCGAAGCTCAAGAACTTGCCGTCCACGGCTGGACCCGTTTCCCTTCCGCGAACTTCGGCTTCCCGCCCCAAGCGTAATTTGGTCCTCATCATTATTCGATGATCTCTCCAAAAAGAGCGTCCGCTGCGCGACGCTTTCTCTCGCCGGTCGGACCACGGTTGGTGATCCCCTCGGGCAACAATTCTGTTACACCGAGGTTAAAACGCTATGAATCGAGCATTAAAGCTTTTTCATACTTCCACGAATGGGTTGGATTTCGGGGTTTCTCCCGCTTTAATACCGTTGTCAAGGGCCGGCAGGAGAAGAAGCTGAGAGTTCTCGCGCTCGGAACAATGGTCTTTATTCTGATGCTGATCCCGGCGGGCTTCGCGGCGGCTTGGATCCTGACCCGTCAGGAGGTCGATACGTCGCTGAAGATATCCCCTCCGCCGGAGATGCCCCAGCATGCCCCGAAACTCGCGATGCCCGAAGAAGATGTGTCCGGGGAAGAGGTGAACGGATTGCCTCGCTATCCCGGCTCCGCCCGCGTCGAGTACGAAGAAGAGACCCGCGACGGCCTGCTCGCGACGAGAGCGAAATACCTGGCGGACGCAGGGCTGGACGAGGTGCGCGAGTTCTACCGGCAGACTTTCCGATCCGGGGGATGGTCCGTGGCCGACCTCGACTTCTCGACCGAAGAGATTAACTTCTTCGTCATCGACGGAGACCGCGAAGCGCGCCTCGACATCCGCTCGCGCGGCGAAGGACTCACCGAGATCGAGATCGCGGCGATCCAACCACCCCCCGACGAAACACCCGACCGGAAACCCGACGCGGACGACGCCGAACCTTCCCAAAAACCAGACCCCGAACCACCCTCCCAAAAACCGCCCGAGTCCACGCCCGACGAAGGTCCGCCGCCGGACTTCACGCCATCCGCGCCACCGGTTCAGGCGCCACCGGCGCAAGGGCCGCCGCCCCAGACTCCGCCGCCCCAGACTCCGCCGCCCCAGACTCCGCCGACCTTCGCGCCGCCGGCTCAGGGACCCCCGAGTTCCGCGCCGCCTCCTCAAGGGCCTCCAGGCTCCGCTCCGGGTGGAGGACCGCCGAGTTCGGCGCCGGGTCAGGGTCCGCCGAGTTCCACGCCGCCCTCTCAAGGACCACCGCCTGGACAGGGACCGCCCGAGTCCGCGCCGGGACAAGGGCCACCGAGTTCTTCGCCGGGGCAAGGACCTCCAGGTTCCACGCCCGGTCAGGGTCCACCGGCTTCTTCGCCGGGGCAGGGACCGCCCGAGGCTGCGCCGGGCTCTGGGCGTCCATAGTCCGCTACAGGTCTGGAGGGTCGAAGCGGTAGCCGGCTCCCCGGACGGTGGTGATGAGCGAGGGCTTTCCGGGGCGGTCTATCTTGCGGCGCAGGTGTCTCACGTAGACGTCCACGATATTCGAGCCCGGGTCGAATGAGTAGTCCCAGATCGAAGAGAGGATCTGCGGCCGGGAGACGACCTGTCTCGGGTGGCGCATGAAGTATTCCAGAAGGGCGAACTCGCGCACGGAGAGTTCGATCGGCTTCTCCCCCAGCCACACTTCGTGAGCGAGCAGATCCACGCGCAGGTCGCCGGCCTGGAGCCGGGACGCTCCGGTCTGGCCGGAGCGCCGCGCGAGGACCCTGACGCGGGCGAGCAGCTCTTCGAAGGCGAAGGGCTTGGTGAGGTAGTCGTCGGCCCCGGCGTTCAGGGCGCCCACCTTGTCCTTCAGGTCGTCGCGGGCGGTGAGCATGAGCACCGGCAGTCGCGGGCGCGTCAGCCGGAGGCGTTCGAGGACCTGGTGGCCGTCCATGTCCGGCAGCGAGATGTCCAGCAACACCAGGTTCACCATCTCGTCTTTCGCCATCGTCAACCCGTCCTCGCCGTTGTGCGCGCCGACGAGCTGGTAGCCGTGCGCGGCAAACCCCTGTTTCAGGATGTGGACCAGGTCCCGCTCGTCTTCGATCATCAAGATTCGCATCGCGTCACCCTGGCAAAGTATAATCGATGCCGGCAGGTTCGGCGGCGACCGTTGGGGAGGCTCGCGGCGTTGAAAGACCTCAGAGACACCCGGTACATCGCCGTGGCGGCGATCAGCGGTCTGCTCGCGGCCATCGTGGTGGCCGGGCTTGTGGGTCTGGTTCTCAACCAGAGGATCGCGGAGTTCGCCAACAGAGCGTTCGCCTACGACATCGCTCTGGAGAACCGCGGCAACGAGTTGAGCGTCGCGATCCTCGACCTCCGCAACTCCCACCACAACCTGATCTTCGCCGGTCCGTCTCGCGGCGGCATATCGGACTTCGAAGAGGCATACGCCCAGCTCGGGCGGGAGATCGACGAACTCGAAGAACTCGGCGTCCGGGACCCGGCTTCCCAGCCGGAAGAGTTCCGTCGGATGGCGGAGGACTACCATGAGGACTTTCGTCCCGCCATCGAGAGCTACGGTGACGGAGCGGAGCCCTCCGAGGAGTTCACGCGGGCCAGCGACCAGGGTTTGCGTACGCTCGCCGAAATGGAGAGCGAGGCGCGCGAGATAGAGGAGTTGGGCGAGCGGCTCTCGGCTGAGGCTCTCGGGAACATGGAGTGGGTGATACAAACCTCCCGGCTGGTGCTGCTTTCGGTGATAGCGGGTTTGATCCTGGTGGGAGCCGGGCTGGCTTACGCGGCGATACGCACCGTGGGCGAACTCCGCCGCCTATACGCGAGAGAGCAGGCCACTGCGGAGAAACTCTCCCGCAGCGAGGAACGGTTCCGCGCGCTGGTGAAGAACTCCTCGGACATCATCAGCGTCTTCGAAGCCGGCGGCAAGGTCGTCTACCAGAGCCCGTCGCACGAACGGATTCTGGGCTACAGGCCCGAGGAGCGGGTCGGACAGAACGTCTTCGAGCTCCCCCACGTGCATCCCGACGACTTCGCCGCCAAGCGGGAGTTCTTCGACCGCATCCTCGCCTCGGGCCCCGAAGAACTCTCGATGGCGGAGTTCCGGCTGCGGGACATCGAAGGCGCGTATCACGTCATGGAGGCCGTCGGCGTCAATCGTCTCGACGACCCGGTGGCGCGCGGAATAGTCACCAACTACCGCGATGTGACCGAGCGGCGCCGCGCCGAGGACGCGCTGCGGTTCCAGAAAGCCCTGCTCGAGTCCCAGACCGAAGCGTCCATCGACGGCATCCTCGTCGTCTCCGGCGACAGAGAAATCCTCTCCTTCAACCGGCGCTACGTCGAGATGTGGGGGATTCCCGAGGAGGTCATGGAGTCCCGCTCCGCCGAGGACGCGCTGCGTACGATCCGGGAGAAGGTGGAGGACCCCGAAGGTTTCCTGCGGCGCGTCAGATACCTCTACGGGCATCCCGAAGAGGAGAGCCGCGAGGAGGTCCCGCTCAAGGACGGCAGGACCTTCGACCGCTACAGCGCGCCGGTGAAGAGCGCGGATGGCGCGTACTACGGCCGCGTCTGGTACTTTCGGGACATCACCGAACGCAAGCGGGCCGAAGAGCAGTTGGGCCGGTACGCGGCTTTGATCGACCTCTCGTACGAGCCGATCTTCGTGTGGGACCTGGATCGGGGGATAGTCGAGTGGAACAAAGGCTGCGAGCGGCTTTACGGTTACGCCAAAGAGGAAGCCGCCGGGCGCATAAGCCACCGGCTGCTGAAGACGGTTCACCCGATCACGGTCGACGAACTGCTGGAAACGCTCCGACGCGACGGCGTCTGGTCGGGCGAAGTGCGCCACACCACGCGCGACGGGCGTGAGGTGATCGTCGAGAGCCGCCACCAGTTGGTCGAATCGCGGGGGCGGCGGCTGGTGCTGGAGACCAACCGGGACGTCACCGAACGCAAACGCATCGAAGAGAAGCTGGCGAGGTCGCTCGAATCGAAGAGCGCCTTCCTCGCGGACGTCTCGCACGAGCTGAGGACGCCCTTGACCGTGCTTCGCAGCAACGCGGAGGTCGGTCTGGAACTCGAACGCGACTGCGTTCACGGCAGGATCCTCGAAGAGATCGTCAAAGTGTCCGGGCGCATGTCGCGGATGGTCGAGGACCTGCTGTTCATCGCCCGCTCCGACTCCGACTCGCCGCCGCTGGAGCCGGAGAAGGTTTCGGCCGCGCCGTTCCTCTCCGAGCTGGCGGAGCGCGCCGAAGCCCTCGCCAGAGAACACGGCGCGTCCTTCGAGGCGAACCTCTCGGGCGAAGGGTGGCTCAGGGTGGACCCCGCGCGCATCGAGCAGGCCGTCCTGATCCTGGTTGACAACGCCGCCAAGTACGGTCCGCCCGGAGAGTCTGTGACGCTGACCTCGGAGGCTCGCTCCGACGAGCTGCTTATCGAGGTCTCGGACAAAGGTCCCGGCATTCCCGAGGAGAACCTCCTCCACGTCTTCGAGAGGTTCTACCGAACCGACGAAGGGCGGATGCGAAAACCGGGCGCCGGTCTCGGTCTCTCCATCGCCAGGACAATCGCCGCACTTCACGGAGGCGGCATCGAGGCATCCAGCCGCGTGGGCGAGGGGACGCGGATGTCGCTGCGCCTCCCCCTGCTGAACGCTCCCCCGCCGACGGGCTCCCGCGCATCCGCCGCCCGACGGGGAGAATGACCCGAGGTTACGTTTGCCCGGCGAAAAAGCGGATGGTCTCTTGGAGTCCCTTGCGGGCTGGGGTCTTCGGTTCCCAGCCGAGCGCTTCTCTGGCGCGGCTTATGTCCGGGCAGCGCTGCTTCGGGTCGTCGGTGGGGAGGGGCTCGCGGATCATCTCGCTCTCGCCGCCGGAAAGCTCCAGGATCATCTCCGCGACCTCCCTCACCGAGTATTCGACCGGGTTGCCGATGTTCACGGGGCGGGTTTCGTCGCTGTGCATCAGGCGGAAAGCGCCCTCGATCAGGTCGTCCACGTACTGGATGCTCCGCGTCTGAGAACCGTCGCCGTATATGGTCAGCGGTTTGCCGGCGAGCGCCTGGTTTATGAAGTTCGGGATCATGCGCCCGTCATCGGGCCTCATGAACGGTCCGTACGAGTTGAAGATCCTCGCTATGCGCGTGTCCACCTTGTGATGCCTGTGATACGCCATCGTGATCGACTCGGCGTAACGCTTCGCTTCGTCGTAGACGCCGCGAATTCCTATCGGGTTGACGTTGCCCCAGTACTCTTCTTTCTGGGGATGAACGAGGGGGTCTCCGTAAACTTCCGAGGTCGAAGCCAGCAAAAAGCGAGCGCCTTTGGCGAGGGCGAGACCGAGGGAATTGTAAGTGCCGAGGGCGCCGACTTTGAGGATGGGGATGGGGATGCGTTCGAAGTCGGCGGGGCTTGCGGGGGAGGCGAAGTGGTAGATCTCATCGAGGTCTCCGGCGACGCGGATGTAGGTGGTCACGTCGTGGTCGACGTACTCGAAGTTCGGGTCTTTTTCGAGGTGGGCGATGTTGTTCAGGGAGCCGGTGCGGAGGTTGTCCATGCAGATCACGGCGTATCCTTCCCACAGGAGCCTCGCGCAGAGGTGGCTCCCGAGGAACCCGGCGCCGCCGGTGACCAGCGCGCGTTTGTTCTCAGACACGCCCGAAGCCCCGGTAAAGCATCCCGTGCCTGCGGACCAGTTCGGGGTCGAAGACGTTGCGACCGTCCACTATGACCTTCGGGGACTCCATGGAAGAGGAGGCTTTCTGGAGGTCGAGGTTTTTGATCTCCTCCCACTCCGTGACCACGACGGCGGCGTGCGCCCCGGAAAGGGCTTCGTAGGGATCGAAGACGACCTTGAGTTCGGCGGCCATCGCGACCGCCGCCTTGCCGGCGACGGGGTCGTAGCCGCTCACGCGAGCGCCCAGAGTGTCGAGCCTTTTCGCGATCTCCAAACTCGGGGCCTCTCGCAAATCGTCGGTGTTGGGCTTGAAGGCGAGGCCGAGGAGGGCTATGCGCTTGCCCTTTAACGTGTGGAGGTCGCGCTGGAGCTTCGTTATGACCTGGCGGCGCTGGCGCTCGTTGACCACCACGGCGGCGTCGAGGATGGCGGGGTCGTAGTCGTACTCGCGGGCGATGGAGCGCAGCGCCGCGACGTCCTTCGGGAAGCACGAGCCGCCCCAGCCGATGCCGGCGTTCAAAAAGCGCGGGCCGATGCGTCCGTCCAGTCCGATGCCCGCCGCGACGTTGTTCACGTCCGCGCCGACGAGGTCGCAGATCGTGGAGATCTCGTTAATAAAGCTGATCTTGGTCGCGAGGAACGCGTTCGCGGCGTACTTGACCATCTCGGCCGAGGCGAGGTCGGTGGTGACGAAGGGAACCGCGTTCTTCGGACGCGGGTCCATCTCGGTCGGGAAGCTCTGCTGGATGATGGGCTGGTAGAGGGCGCGCATCACGTCGAGCGCCTCGCGGGACTCGGCGCCGAGCACGATCCTGTCGGGAAAGAACGAGTCGTAGACGGCGCTGCCTTCCCTGAGGAACTCCGGGTTGGAGACGACGCGGTAGTCTATCCGCGCGTCGTCGGCCTCGCCGTCGGCGCCTTCGCGCACGAGCATGGAGACGTAGTCGCCGCTTCCGACGGGGACGGTGCTCTTGTTGACGATGACGAGGGGACGTTCCCTTTCGGCGTCCACGAGCGCGGCGCCGATGCCCCTCGCCACGTCCGCGACGTTCGAGAGGTCCGCCGAGCCGTCCTCATCAGGGGGCGTGCTGACCGCGATGAACACGATGTCGGACTCTCGCGCGACTTCGGGGAGCTCGGTGGTGAAAGAGAGCCGGCCGGCTCCGAGCCCGCGAACCACCATTTCCTCGAGCCCCGGCTCGAAGATCGGCATCACGCCGCGCCTGAGTCCCTCGACACGTTTTTCGTCTATGTCCACGCACGTGACGCGGTTGCCGAGGTTGGCCAGACACGCCCCCGTCACGAGCCCGACGTACCCCGAGCCAACCACGCCGACCTTGAAATTCTCCATCACGCAACTCTCCCGAAAGTCATATTGTTCCAAACAGAATAGCTCACAGGTTACTAGAATCACGCGGGAAAGACATGCGAAACATCGCCCCGGTTAATACGCTCCCTCGCCGCGCAGCACGGCTCCGAGGGTCTTGAGTATGATCTCGACGTCGAACGAGAGCGACCAGTTTTCGATGTAGTGGAGGTCGAGGCGGACCATCTCCTCGAAGGGGAGGTCGCTCCTCCCCCGCACCTGCCAGTACCCGGTCATCCCCGGCGGGGCGGCGAGCCGCTTTTTGTGGACCTCCCCGAGCCGCTCGAAGTCCCGCATCGGCAAAGGCCGCGGCCCGACGAGGCTCATCTCGCCCTTGAGGACGTTGACGAGCTGCGGCAGCTCATCCAGACTCCAGCGGCGCAGAAAGCGCCCCAAAGGCGTGACCCTGGGGTCGGCCCTCATCTTGAAGACCGTCCCGCCGGCCTCGTTGCGCGGCTCCATCTCCGCCTGGCGCTCCCCGGCGTCCTCGTGCATCGAGCGAAACTTGTAGCAGATAAAGACCTTCTCGTCGGCCCCCGCCCGCTTCTGCCGGAGGACCGCGAGTCCGGGAGAGGTGCCCCGGATCGCGAGGATGAGGATCAGGAAAACGGGCGAGAGCAAAACCAGCCCGGTCGCCGAGACGGCGACGTCCAGCGTTCGTTTGAGGGCTCTTTGCGTGTTGTCCAGGCGCGGGTAGCGGACTTCGAGGAGCGGAAGTCCCGCGCTCCCCCGGAGGCGCGGGCGGCCCCGCAGCAAAGACAGCGCCCCCGGCACGACCCGGAGCGGGATGCCGCGCAGCCGGGCGGATTCGAGCAAGGCGAGGAAATCGTCGTCGGAGAGCTTCTCGGCCTCGACCAGGACGATGCCGCGAGCGTCCGTTTCGTCGAGCGTCTCGCGCAACACGGCGAGGTCCACGGAGTCCTTCCCGGTGAAACCCACCTCCCCGACCGGGACGTGCGCGCCCGGAGTCCTCTCCATCAAACGCCGGACGCGCGCCCTCCCCTCTCTCCCCCCGACGAGGACCACCGGAACCTGTCCGAGCCCGCGACGGTAGATCCTCTCGATCCCACCCTCGAAAAAGAGCCTGAAAAAAGCCGCGAAAAAGAGCCCCAGAAAAGCCGCGACCAGGACCGCCCCAAACCCCAGACCGCTCGCCGGATAGAAGACCATTCCGACCACGGCGAGACCGGCCCACACGAGCGAGCCGCTCAGGAGGGCGCTCGGGTTCCTCCGCACCGGCGCCCGGTCGTAGAGCCCGAAAGCCGCGAAGACGACGAGCCAGGCCGAGAGCAGGAGCGGCGCCAGAAAAGAGATCGACAGCGCGTCTCCGACCGGCAGCCGGGCCGCGAAGAAAAGCCCGATCAAAAGCGCAAGACCGTCCGCGAGCGCGAGTACCACCACGCTCATCAAACGCCTGAGCGACTTGATCCCCAATAAAACCTTCAGGGTGTCTCTGACAAACCGCAATCGAACCACCGTTGCGGAGTATAACGCCCGATCCGCGCCCGGCGAGCCCGGGCAAGACTCAACTCCCCAACCGTTGCCTCAAAACGCGGAAAACGAAGAGCGGATTTCCGACGAGGTGCCGTCTCCACAGCCTACCAGGTTCGATCACGAGCCTCGCCATCCACTCGAAGCCGTTGTCGGTGAGAAACCGAGGCCCGCGCCGGAGTTCGCCCGAAACGTAATCGAAGACCGCCCCGCCGGTGAGCGCGACGCGAGCATCCAGCTCGCCCCAGTTCTCCATCAGCCAGAGCTCCTGGGTGGGCATCCCCATCCCGAGAAGGAGGATGTCCGGGTCGGCGACGTTTATCTTTTCGATCACCGATTCGTTCTCCGCGCTCGTTTTGTCGAAATAGCCGTGATGCGTCCCAACGACTTTCAAGTCAGGATGCTTTTCTCGCAGTCTCTTCGCGGCCTTCTCGGCGACGCCGGGCTTTCCGCCGAGGAAATAGAGCGAGAAGCCTTCGGAATCGGCGAGGGCGGAGAGGCTCCAGGCCCAGTCGGCGTAGGTGATCCTCTCGGGCATGCTCTCGCCGAGGATGCGCGCCGCGAGCATCACCCCGGCCCCGTCGCAAAAAACGACCTCCGCGCCGTTCAGGAAGTTTCTCAAAGTGGAGTCTCGATAAGCCAGGTTGAGACAGTGGACGTTGGCGTTGAGGACGAGCGCGCGTTCTCGCTCGCGGACGGAGCGTCGTATCCGGTCGTGCAGTTCCCCGGTGGTCAGAGGGTCCACGCCGACCCCGAGTACGTCTATCCGAGTTTGCGCCAAATCATCTCCTCGATCTTCGAGAATCGCCTCTCCCACGAATTCTCGCGAGCCAGTTCGATCCTCGCTCGCCTCTTCTCCTCCGTCTCGGTCGCATCCAAACTCCTCAAAACTTCGACGTAGTCTTCGGGCTTTTCTGCGAGGTGGACGTGGTTTTCGAGTTTTTTCATCTCCGGGAGCGGCGAGGAGACGACGGGTTTGCCCGTGGCGAGGCACTCGAAGATCTTGGCGGGGGAGATGCCGAGGGTGAGGCGCGTGAGCCTGTACGGCAACACGAAGGCGTCCACGCCGGAGAGGGCTTGCGGCAGGTCTCGATGCGCGACCTCTCCCCGGTGATCCACGCCGGGCAGCCCGAGGAATCCCGGCTCCACCTCTCCGAGCCCGCCGACTATCCGCAGCTCGAAACCGGCCCCCACGACGGCCTTCAAGACATCGAAGCGGATCCTCGCCCGCCCGAGATGCCCGAAGTAGCAAACCACGCGAGTTTCGCCAGCCGGACCTTTCCCTCGAAGGGGCTCGAACATCTCATAATTCACCCCCGGTCCCGAAAGAAAAGCGTCCTGTCGGAAACGGCGCGCTTTCTCCAGCAGGTACCCGGACGTGCAGGAGACGATATCCGCCCGGCGAAACATCTCGCGCTCGGTGAGGGAGATGTCGCGCGGTACCCCGGCAAAGCCCGCGTACTCCTCCGAGCAATCGTAGAGTGCGAGCCGGGGTTCGAGCGCGCGGATGAGGTCCAGCGTCGTGCGGGTCGGCGGATACGCTACGACGATGGGGAGGCCATCCATGCCCCCTCGGAGATCATCCGCGATCTTCGGGATAAACAACTCCCTGTTCATCCGGCGAAATGCTTCGCTCGTCGGCGGCAGGACGAGCGGCGAGTAGACGGAGAGGCCCTCTTCGGAGGACTCTTTTATTCCGGGTCTCGACGCTCTTTCGAGGACTTTCCGGAGCGAGCCCACCTTCGGGCGCGGGTTTGCGAGGCCGGTCGTCTCGACGAAGGTCGTGGGATAACCCGCGCGGGCGAAGAGGGTCGCCAGAGTGTGGTGCCGTTGCCAGAGGAAGTTCCAGCGGACGCCGGAGAGCAGAACGACCGGGGGTTTTGCCGGCATCACGTCCCTCGCGACGCAAGCTCCGAGACGCCTCTGGAACTCGGCAAAACGTCTTCGCCGTAAACGCGGTCGAGCCCGAAGAGACCGAGGATCTCACACGCTCGCTTCACTTCGGGCCCGCTAATCCGCTCCGTCCAGCCGGTTAAATACCTCTCCCGATCCCCTGCCTTCCGCACCAAACTTTCGTCGAAGTCTTCTCCGAGGAACTCGAAGAGGGAGGTCAATTCGCTTTCGGGTTCCGCGAGGAGTTTCTCGTAGAAAACGATATAAATTTCCCTGGAACCCGGTTGGCGCAGCGGGACGCAGTTCTCGATGCACCAGAGGAAAATGCTTCGTTCGAAGGCCGTGTTTGCCGCGGGGATCTCCTTCTCGAAGGGTTTCAAATGGTCTTCGAGGAGTCGGCTTTGGGTCATCACGTCGGCGAGGTTGTCGCGCCATCCGAGCCGGATGCGAGAGTCCGTCACGGCGCACGGGTGACGGAGAAGGAGGACCACGGGCATGCCGGGAAAGTTGTGACGCATCCATCCCAAAAGCAGGTTCGCCCTTATGTCCTTGATGAGGCGTCGTTTGGCGAAGACTTTGCGGTTGAACCTGTCGGACCAGCGATGTCTGAGTGCGCCGACGAGTATCTTTTTCGCCGCCTCGAAATATTCTTCGCTCTCGTCGTCGGGCCTCAGGTACTGCTTGCGCCGGAAGTCTTTGCACAGCGGCACCTTCTCCGGGTCGAAGGGTTCGAAGATGTAGCGATACCGGTTCTCGTGGTTGATGAGGTTGGAGAGCCAGGTCGTGCCGCTTCGTCCGCTCCCGGCGACGAAGATCGCATCGCGGTGGTCTCCGCCGGAGTCCAGGTAGAGGTTTCCGGCGACGGCTTCGGCGAGGCCGCGCTTTTTGTAGGGTTCGCTCAAGCCTCTTTGGGGTTGTCTTCCGCTTCGCCTTCCGGCGTTGCCCATTCGGGCATCGCGGCGAACTTCGCGGTGATCGCCGCCAGGACAAAGAAGAAGAGGGTCGAGGGCGGAATATACCAGTGCCATTCGATGGCCGAGGAGATCAGGTACACCAGCAGGGTCGCGAGCAGCCCGGAGAGAAGCACCCTCCTCTCCCCCCGCGAACGCCACGCCTCTCTGGCGGTGTATCCGACGAGGAGAGCGGCGAAGGCGATGAGCGCGAGGAAGGCCACGACGCCCGTCTCGACGCCCTGTTCGAGGTAGACGTTGTGGACCTGCTGCACCCCGCTGTCGACGGGCCGCTCCTGCAACCAGACGTAGCTGAAGGTGCCGGCTCCGCTTCCGGTGAGCGGGTTCTCCATCCAGTAGTCCCAGGCCACGCTCCAGTAGTCTTCCCGGTTCCCGAGGCTCAACGACGCCAGTCTGCTGGCGCTATCGTCCGTCAGGATCGGATTGCTCGTCAGGGCCTCGTAGGTCCTGGCGGGACCGCCGTACTGGCTCACCGCGAATAGGGAGCCGACGACGGCGAGAAGTATTCCGCCCCCGACCACCACCGCGCCGAGCGTCTTTCGTCCGAGCGGCATAAGCTCGTAGCGACCGACGAAGAAGGAATAGGCGAGCTGCAAAACGAAGGCCGCGACGAACGCCAGGATCAGGTCGTCCCTGAAGGCCAGCCCGTCGGCTATCCTCCGCTGCTCCGGCGCGTCCTGCCCGAGCAAGCCGTTCATGTCCCGCATCCTCCAGAGGAGCCACGCGGCGGGAGCGGAGACGAGCAGGAGGTTCGTGAACATCTGGAGTCGTCTCTCGGAGACGACGAACATCACGGCGAGGGCCATGAGGAGCGAGCCTATGCCGCCGCGCGAGACGGTCAGGTAGAGCGCGATGATGAAACCGAGCATCAAAAAGGAGTTGAGCCCGCGCAGAGCCATGTTGGATGAGCGCGTCACGCGGGCGAGGGCGAGCACGATGCCCATCGCGATGACGACGGCCGTCGAGTTGGAGTAGCCGAGCGTCGAGTCCATCCTCACGCCGTCGAGCGAAAGCACCGGGTAGTCGACCGGGTAGATCTTTTGCAGCAGACCGTATCCGGCGATGGCGGCCACGATGAGCATGGCTATGTCCATCATCGGGCCGACCTGCCGCTCGGAGGAGAGGGCGGCGAGCGCGAGGAGGAAGAACGCGAGGTACATCGAGGAGCGAACTACCTCTCTCATGGTCTCGACCTCGCTGATGGTCCACGTCATGGAGAGCCCTTTCATCCCCACGAGCACCCCGAGAGCTGCCACCAGCGCCCAGCCGAGCCAGGGCACGTCGGCGTAGAAGCCCTTTATGAACAGCGTCACTATGACGGCGATCATGGACGCTATGGCTATCGGGAGCCAGCGGACCTCCCCGAAGCTGCCGCTGTTCAACGCGCCGTAGGCCGTGACCGCCATGAGCGCGAGCAGCAGGAGAGCCTTGAAGACGGTGAGCAACCTGCCGGGACGCCGGGACTTTCCGGGCTCCTCGGCGTGCCGGAAACGGCTCTCCGTCCGAATGTCAGGCCAGAAGTCCATCTTTTTGTCGCGGGCCTCTTCGCTCACTTCAGACGCATCCGTTCAACACCACGCCAAGAAGGTTAACATCCGCGTCCAGCAGGTCGTCGGTGGCCTCGCGCGCGATCTGCTTTGAGGTGCGGGAGGCGTGCACGACGAGCAGGACACCGTCGAAACCGTACGAGAGGCTGGAGCGGAAGATCACCTCCGGCACGGTCGGCGCGTCGAGGATGACGAGGTCGCGCCCTTGCGCGAGGCTCCGGACGGCCTCGACGAACCGCCCGCTTCTCATAACGGCCCCCGAGCTTGCCGGGACGGGACCCGCGGGGACCACGAGCATGCCGGGGAGGACTTCGTGGCCGTAGTCTTCGAGGGGCTTCTCGCCGGAGAGGCCGCTGGTGAGGCCCACGAAGTTGGGTTCTCCGAGCATCCGGTGGATGTGGGGGCTCTGGAGGTTGCAATCCACGACGGCACTCCCGCGCCCCATTCCGGCGAGCGCGGCTCCGAGTCCGAGGCAGACGCTCGTGCAGCCCGCGCCCGCCTCGGGGCTGGTAACCACGACCGTCTTCACGCCTTCGAGCGACGCGAGGTTGACGGCCAGCTCTTCGTAGTAGCGCCTGAGGGGCGAGCCGGGGTCCAGAAGCCTTTCGGCTTCGATGTTCCTCGCCGCGTCCAGGCTCACGGTTCGGCTCGCTCTCCGTCCAGAACCGAGTAGTCCGGGATGACGCCTATGACCGGAGCCTGGAGGGTCATCTCAGCGTCGCGCGCGTCGCGCCAGTTGCGGGCGCGGCCCTCGGTACGCAGCGCGGCGCCGCCGCCGATCAAAACCCCGACTCCCACCGCCGCGAGCGCGTACAAAAGCGGTCTGGGGCTGGACCTGAAGCTCGGCGGCGCGGCCTGGCGCTCCACACTCGCCTCGGCTGCCAGAACCCCGCCCGCGAGCCGCCTCTCGTTCAGTCGCTCGACCTTCTCGACGAAGAGGCTCGAGTAGGCGTTGGCGGAGGCCGCCGAGGCTTCGGGATCCGTCCCTGAGAACCTCACCGCGATGCCGGACCTCTCGTCCTGGTCCACGAAGGTCTCCGGATCGAGGCGCTCCCTGAACTCCGAGACCTCGCCCCGCCATCCCACTTCCTCCACGACGTTGCCCAGCAGCTCGTCGTCGGCCACGACGTTCAGCACGTCGTCCAGAAAGGCTTCCCGCTCGCCCTGGCTCAACCCCTGCTGCCGCGGGGTGACGGAGATGATCGCCTCGGCCGTGTACACCGGCTCGCGCGAGAGGCTGAACAGCAGCGCCCCCGCGAGCAAGGCCACCACGACCCCCGCGACCAGCGTCCGCCTACCCCAGAGGACGTACAAAACCTCCCGGAGCGAGAGGTCATTCCTGCTGCGTCCGAAAGGGCTAGTAGATCTCACTGTTCACCACCGACTCCCTGTACCCTTCCGGGTCGGTGCTGATCAACTGCAGAAGCGCCGGCGCTTGATCCGAGGAACTCTCCGAGATTTTCTGGTAGGCGGCCTCGTATTCGCCCAGGACCACGAGCGCGTCGGCAGCGGCGAGTTTCATCGACTCTATGAGGTCTTCCTGCTGGCTCCTGACGGGTCCCTCCAGCGTCCGAAGCTCCTCCTCCGCCAGCTCCCTGGCTCGGTTTATGGCCTTGTATCCCTCGCGAGGCTCGCCGGTTCGCACGTAGATCCTGCCGAGGTCGTAGCGTCCGAGGATGTCGATCTGGTTGTTCTCATAGAGTTTCTCGTATTCTTCTTTGGCCCCTTCGAGGTCTCCGCGCCGCAGGAGGGACTGCGCGATGCTGCCCGTGGCCGCGCTCGCCATCGGGTTGAGCCTGAGAGCTTCGCGGTAGCTCTGCTCCGCCGTCTCGTACTTCCCCATCGCCATCCGGAGATTCCCGAGGGACAGGTGCAAAAGGTAGTTGTTCGGGTCCCTCTGTATCGCCTGCTGAAAAGCCTCTTCGGCCTCCTGGTTTCGTCCCTGATTTTGAAGGAGCGAAGCCTGCGCCTGAAGGGATTCCGCGCTGAACGGATCGAAGCGCGCGGCGGTGTTCACGGCCTCCAGCGCGCCCTCCACGTCACCGGCGGCGGCAAACTGCTGCTGGTCCTGCATGTGGC
>JBOHBL010000859.1:0-1010 GCA_050698295.1 Rubrobacteraceae bacterium
CTCTTCGACAGCGGTGGTCTCTTCGGCGGGCGCGGTTTCCTGAGCGGCCTGATCCCCTCCGGTGTCCTCGACGGGACCGGGGTCTTCGGTCAAACCTCCGCAACCGACCGCCAGAAGCGCCATCAGCCCGACGAGGAATGAAAGCCTCACACGATACTTCCGACACTTCTTCCGCCACCTGACTCGGACCTTCTCACCCTCTTTTTCCGGCATTCTGAATACTCCTCCTTGCCCAACGATCCATCACTACGGATCGAATATTTGCAACTCTCCGCCCTCGGCCCCGGCGACGAAGACGCGCCCGCTCTCGGGGTTCACGGCAACGGTGTTCGGCTGGCGGACGGTGGGATAGCTCTCGATCTCCTCCGGCGCATCGCCCCCGACATCGTAGCGTACAACCCGGTTCCCGGCTACGAGGGTGACCCACAATTCATCTCTTTCCCGGTCTATGGCGATGCCGTATGGGGAGCCTCCATCGAGCGGCGCGCTCTCGACCATCTCCGGCTCGGGGCCGCTCGCGTCGTAGACGAGGAGCGCGCCGCCTCGGGTGTCGGTGACGTAGAAACGCTCGCCGGGGCCGGCCACGACGTGGGTCGGCCCTTCCCCGGCCTCAAGCCGTCCCAGGGAGTCGAGGGTGTCCGCCTCGTAAAACTCGACGGCGAGGCCGCGCACGCCGACTATCCCGACGACTCCGCCGTCCGTTGTCGCCACGCCGCCCGGCTGGAACGGCGTCTCGAACGTGTCGGTGATCTCTCCGTCCTCTATAACCGACGCGGTGCTTTCGAACTCGTTGAGGACGAAGATGCGATCTTCATAAGCAGCCGCGTCGTGGGGGAATTCTCCGACGGGCGTCTCCTCGACGACCTCGCCCTCAGGCAGGCCGACCTGCAAGAAAACGTCCGAACGCTCGACGGGGACGAGCACCGGCCCTCCGGGGGCGAAGAGGTCGAGGTGCCGGGCGCGTCCCGTGATGTCCACCCTCCGCTCGACTTCGCCGCTCTCGCCGGAGA
>JBOHBL010000860.1:0-8385 GCA_050698295.1 Rubrobacteraceae bacterium
GTTCAGACCTCCGTCGCAAGCAGGTCCCCGAGGTGGCGGTCTATCTGGGGCATGTACGTGGGCGCGACGCCGAACAGGCCGAGGTGTCCGAGGACGTCCTCGACGACGCGAAACTCGCTGTTCGGGATGAGCGCCTGTTCGGCCTTGCAGTCGCGAGGCGGGAAGAACATGTCCTCGTCTATGGGGATGACGAAGGTCTTTGCCTGTATCCGCCCGAGCGCGGCGGCGAGGTCGCCTCTGGTGTGCCGGGTGACGTCGCCGCGTTGCCACTTCCACGCCATAGTCAGGAGGTCGTTGGGGTCCATCACCGTGAAGTACGGCTCCAGGAAGCCTTCGATGAACGCCTCCTTCGACTCGAACTCCAGCGCGCGCCACACCTCCTGCTTCCAGAACTCGGTGGAGAAGCCCATGATCCCCCAGATGTGGGCGTGACGCTTTATCCCCTCGACGACCTCCTCGTTCGACCCGTACTCTCCGCCGTTCCAGCCGGGGTCGGACCAGATCTGCTCCTTGAGCGCCTCGGTGTACAAAAAGTCGTGCGGGGTGTTTTGAGCAGTCCCCGCGATGGGAGCGGCCCGAAGCACCTTCTCCGGGAAACGCACGGCCCATTCGTACGTCTGCTGGGCTCCCATCGAGCCGCCGACGACGAGCGCGAGCTTCTCGATGCCGAAGTGTTCGCGCAGCAGCCTCTCCTGGGCGACTACGTCGTCGCCGATACGGACATTCGGGAAGTTCGACATCGCGAGGTCGGCGTTGGGGCCTTCTGCGTTGTGCGGCGAGGTCGAGAGGCCGTTGCCGATCTGGTTTACAGCCACGATGAAGTAGCGATCCGGGTTGAGCGCGTGGTCCGCTCCGACGTAGACTTCGCGCCAGATCTGGTGCGTGCCGGAGTACCAGGTCGTGATGAGGATGGCGTTATCCTTCGCCTCGTTGAGTTCGCCCCACGTTGTCACGGCGAGGTGGCAGTCCGGGATCGAGCCTCCCTCTTCGAGGTCGAGGCGACCGATGCTGACCAGGTCGTAGTCGCCGTGGTACTCGTGGGTGTAGAACGGGTTCGCGATCACGCTGTCACTCCTTCCTTCGCTCCGTCGAAGGCGAAGCCCTCATAGTCGTTGTCGGCGATATCGTCGCACTTCTTGCGGTATGGTCCGACGAAGTCGAGGTTGGGCATGAACACGCGCGGTTTGCCGGGGATGTTGGCGCCCATGTACCACGTGTCGGCGGTCGGGAAGAGCGTGGCCTCGGCGAGTTCCTGGTTGTGGACCACCCAGGCGTCCTCGGCCTCGCGGGTGGCCTCGATGGTCTCCGCGCCGCGTTCGCGCATGTCGGAGATGATCCTCGATATGAACTCGACGTGCTGCTCGATGGAGACGGGCATATTCGACAGCACCGACGGACTCTGCGGCCCGACGATGGTGAACATGTTCGGGAACCCGGCGCTCGTCAGCCCGAGGTACGTGCGCGGACCCTCGGCCCACTTCTCGCTCAGAAGCTGCCCGTCGCGGCCCCGGATGTCGATCCGGTTGAGCGGGCCGGTCATCGCGTCGAAGCCGGTGGCGTAGACGATGGCGTCGAACTCGTACTCCGCGCCGTCGGCGAGCCGGAGGCCCGCGGGCGTGATCTCCGCGATCGGGTTCGACTTCACGTCGACGAGGTGGACGTGGTCGAGGTTGAAGGTCTCGTAGTAGCCGGAATCGAGCGGGTTGCGCTTGCACCCGAACGGGTGATCCTTCGGGATCAGCAACTCTGCCGTCTCCGGGTCGTCCACCTTCTCGCGGATGCGGTCGTGCAGGAACTCGCGGACTTTCTCGTTCGCCTCGTCGACGAAGAAGATGTCGGCGTAGGCGCCGAGCCAGATGCCAAAACCGCCCTCGTCCCAGCGCTTCTGGAGTTCCCTCTCGCGCTCCTCGTCCGAGACCTCCAGCGCCCCCTTCTCCTCGAAGTACAGCTCGAAGCCGAAGTAGGACTCGCGGAGGCGCTGCCAGATCCCCTCGAAGTCCTCCCTGCGGGCCTTCTTCACCTCGGGATCCACGGGGCCGTTGTTGGCCGGGACGATGTAGTTGGCGGTGCGCTGGAACACGGTCAGGTCGCTCGCCTCCTCGGCGATCAGCGGTATGGCCTGCACCGCGCTCGCTCCGGTCCCGATGACACCGACCCGCTTGCCGGTGAAGTCCACCTTCTCGCGCGGCCAGCGCCCGGTGTGGTACGTCTCGCCCCGGAACGACTCGATGCCCTCGAACTTCGGGGTGTTCGACACCGACAGCGCCCCGACCGCCGAGATGAAGTACCGCGCCGTGACCGAATCGCCGGTGTCCGTCGTCACCGTCCACGTGTTCGTTTCCTCGTCGAACGTGGCCCCGGTGACCTTCGTTTCGAATTGGATGTCGCGGCGCAGATCATGCCGTTCGGCGACGTGTTCGAGGTAGGCCCGGATCTCGTGCTGCTCCGGATACCTCTCCGACCATTCCCACTCCCGCCAGAGTTCCTTATCGAAGGAGTAGCAGTAAATATAGCTGTCCGAGTCGCTCCTCGCCCCCGGATACCGGTTCCAGTGCCACGTCCCTCCGACGCCGCTGCCGGTCTCGTAAACCCGCGCCGAGAGTCCCATCTCGTTTCTCAAGCGGTGGAGCATGTACAACCCCGAGAACCCCGCGCCGACGATCACCGCATCGAAGTCCGTTGTCCGCTCCATCCCGACGCCCTCATGGCTTTGCCGCATACTCGACAAACCTTCCTCCTTTTCCTCGTGGTTCGAGATCCATCCCCGCTTCGTTCTCCGCTACATAAGCATCCCTCCCGAACCATCCGCCTTCGAGCCGCGACGACCCGTCCCGTTGTCCGGGTGAAGACGATGATCTCTTGCGGCGTGAGACAGCCGCTCGTTCGCGCTTCGCTTCATTCGCCCGACCTTTCCCCGCGCCGACCCGCGACCGGCGCGATTCAAGTAAAAATCGTAACCACCTTCGGGGCGACTGTCAACTCGAATGTTAGCGGAGTACGCGCCTCAAAAGAGCTTTCCGGGATTCAAAATACCGTTCGGGTCGGCCATCTTTTTCAGCTTTCGCATGAAGGGGATGGAGTCTCCATGCTCGGCCTGGAGATGCTCCATCTTCCCGATGCCGACGCCGTGTTCGCCAGTACACGTCCCGCCGCGTTCGAGCGCGTCCCGGACGATCTCGGCGTTCACTTCTTTCGCCCGTTCGAGGTCATTTTTATCCTCCGGGTCGAGCATGAAGACGGCGTGGTAGTTTCCGTCGCCGACGTGGCCGAGGATCGCGCCCTCGATGCCTCGGGAGGCGATGGTTTCGCGGGCCGTTCGTAATGCCTCCGGCAACTCGGAGACGGGAACGCACACGTCGGTGGACATCGCCAGCTTTCCCGGCTCGGCGGCGACTATGGCGAGCGCGGCCTCGTGGCGCGCCTCCCACAGAAGCTCGATGCCTTCTTTGTCCTCTTCGAAGTCGAAGGTTCGGCAGTCCTCGAACTTTGACGCTTCGCGGGCTTTTTCGACGTCGCTTCCGACTCCGGCCTCGTTGCCGCTGAATTCGAGGAAGAGGGTCGGGCCTTCGACGTAGTCCGTGCCTTTGTATTTGTTCACGGCTTTTATGGTGCGCTCGTCCACGAGTTCGACCCGGCCTATTTGCATGCCGGTTCGGATGGTGGCTATCGCCGCCCTCCCCGCAGCCTCGATGCTCGGAAAGACGGCCCGAGCCGCAACGGTCTTTTCTGGCGCCGGATACAGCCGGAGGACTATTTCGGTGAAGACCCCGAGTGTTCCTTCGGAGCCGACGAAGAGCCCCGTCAGGTTGTATCCGGCGGACGATTTCATCGCCAGGCTCCCGGTTCGCATGAGCGAGCCGTCGGCGAGGACGATTTCGAGTCCCAAAACTTGATCCCGCATAACCCCGTACCTCACGGCGTTCGTGCCGCTGGCGTTCGTCCCGGCCATCCCGCCGAGCGAGGCGTTCCATCCAGGGTCCACCGGAAAGAGGAGGCCATGCTCTTTGAGTTCTTCATTCAACTTCCCGTGCGTCACGCCGGGCTGGACGCGGGCGATGAAATCATCGGGCCTCACTTCGAGGACTTCGTCCATGAGGGAGAAGTCGAGGCTGATGCCGCCGCGAACCGGAACTACGCTCCCTTCCAGGCTGCTTCCCTCTCCGAAAGGCACGACTGGAATTTCGTTCTCGTCGGCGAAGCGGAGTATTTTTCGGACTTCTTCCCTGGCTTTCGGGAAGACGACGATGTCGGGTCTCTTTGGGGCATGGTAGGCGAAGTCATGGCTGTGTTTATCGAGGGCTTCGTCGTTGTCCGAGACGCGCTCGTCGTCTCCGATAAGGTTTACGAGGTCCGATTTGAGATCCATGTTCTCCTCCTTGTCCCGGTTCGGCGAAGCCTATCATGAACCGCGCCCCGGCCTGTAATCTCTCGCGAAAGGTTGCTAACCTTGCGCTGTCGCGGGGTGGACCACGGGGGAGACGTTTTTCGTGAGGGACATAAACGACGGTTTCGATGAACTCCTCGATGCGGTGTTGCGCTGCATCGACCGTGATGAACTCGTGGAGTTCGCTCGGGATCTCGTCCGCATCCCAAGCGTCTTCCGTCCCGGAGAATCGGAGGGAAACGAAACCCGAGTCGCTCGATTCGTGGCGGATTTTCTCGAATGGGGGGGCTTCGAGGTATGCGTGGAGGAGGCGGCGCCCGGACGTCCAAACGTGTGGGCGGTGTGGGAGGGGGACCTTTCGGGAAAGACGCTCCTCTTCGAGGCGCACACCGACGTCGTGACCGAGGGCGACCCCGCGGAGTGGACGCATCCGCCTTTCGGGGGCGTGCTCGAAGGCGGGCGCGTTTACGGGCGCGGCGCCTGCGACACGAAGGGAAACCTCGCCGCCGCGGTGATGGCCGTGAAGGCTATAAAGAGATCCGGGGTTCCATTTCCCGGACGCCTCATCCTGTGTCATCCTGTGGACGAAGAGGGGATGATGGCTGGTATAAAGCGCTTCATAAAGTCCGGGCGCGCCGAAGGCGTGGACGCCGCCATAATCTGCGAGCCGGAAGAGAACCAGCTTTGCGTGAGCCAGAAGGGCGCGATGCGCGTCGAGGCGACTTTTCGGGGAAAGATGGCCCACGGCGCGATGCCGGAGAGCGGCATAAACCCGATCACCCGCGCCGCGAAGTTCGTCACGGCGGTCGAGGAGATGGAGCGCGAGGAGATAAAGGAACACGGCGAAGACTCGCTCCTCGGGTATCCGAGCCTCACACCGACCATATTTCGCGGGCCGTATGCGGGGGAGCCACAGATCAACGTCATCCCCGCGAGCGCCTACGTCGCCCTCGACATCCGCACCGTCCCGAGCCAGTCCCACGAACAACTCGCCTCGAAGCTCGAAGGCATCCTCGCGAAGCTCGTGCAAAACGACCCGCGCTTCGACGCTTCTCTGGAGGTGATCGAAGCCAGACCACCGACACAGACCCCGATGGACGAGCCGGTGGCGCGAGCGATGGCGGCGGCTTACGAAAAGGTTGCGGGAAAGCGGCCGCGCTACAACGGCGTGCCGGGCGCGACCGACGGCACTTTCCTGAAGGAGTGGGCGAAAATACCTGTCATAACGACCGGCGCGGGCGAGCGCGAGATACCCCACCACGCCGACGAGTGGGTGAGCGTGGACGAGCTGTACGAGACGTGCCGGCTATACGCCGCATGCGCGATGTATTTCTGTCATGGAAAGTACGGGGAATAAAAGGAGGAAACACATGTTCGATTACCAGTCCATGTTCGACCTGAATGGAAAGACGGCGCTCGTCGTGGGGGCGGGAAGCGGCATCGGGGAGGCTGGCTCTCAGGCGCTCGCGTCCTTCGGGGCGTACGTGTACTGCGCCGACGTGGACGCCGAAGCCGCCGAGAAGACGGCGGAAGGCATCGTGGACGAAGGCTTGGGAGCGGAACCTCTCTCCCTCGACATGACCGATTCCGGGAGTGTGGCGGCGGCGGTGGAGGGCGTCGGAGCGCCGGACGTGCTGGTGAGCACGCCTTCCGTCAACGTCAGGAAGCCGCTTCTCGACATCTCCGACGAGGAGTTCGATAAAGTCGTGGACCTGAACCTGAAAGGAACTTTCCGGCTGGTACGGGAGTTCGGGCGGGGGATGGCGGAGCGCGGTTCGGGGAGCATCATCGCGTTCGCGAGCATCCGGGCTCAGGTCGTCGAACCGGGGCAGGGAGTGTACGCGGCGACGAAGGCGGGAACGGTTCAAATGCTCCGCGCTCTGGCGGCGGAGCTTGGGACCCGGAACGTTCGGGTGAATGCCATCGCCCCCGGCATCGTCGAGACGCCCTTGACCGCCCAGATCAAAGACCAGCCCGAGTGGTATGACGCTTACGCTAAAAAGAGCGCGTTCGGTCGCTGGGCGAAGCCGCGCGAGATGGCGGGCATGATCGTCTACCTCGCCTCCGACGCAGGCGCGTACGTCACGGGCGCGTCCATGTTCGTGGACGGCGGCTGGACCGCGATCGACGGCCGATACACCCCGCCGCTATAAAAGCATCCGGCCCTCGTTTCTATTGACATATTGCACATAGCTTCGGATACTCTCTGTCGGAAACCGGAAAAGGAGGGAAAGATCATGACCACCGGAACGGGGAGTGAAGGAAGGGGATCGGTCTTCAGCTTCGGGGTGCGACAGATCGTGGTCGCCGGCATCCTCGGAGGGATCGCGATACTCCTCGGCGTCACCCGCCTGGGGTTCATCCCAGTCCCGAACCTCACCGGAGCCGCGACCATTTTGCACGTCCCCGCTATTTTGGGCGGCGTCCTCGAAGGACCGGTCGTGGGGATTCTGGCGGGGCTCATCTTCGGCATTTTTTCGTGGATAGACGCGACCGTGCCGCTGTTCAGGGACCCGATCGTGGCTATAGTCCCGCGCCTCTTCATCGGGGTCGTCGCCTGGGCCGCTTTCGTCGCTTTGCGCCGCCTGAGCATTGACCTCGCCTCGGCGGTCTCCGGCGTCCTCGGCTCGTTCGCCAACACCGCGGGTGTCCTCTCGTTCGCGGTCCTTCTCGGATACCTTCCTCCGGCGGCGATCATACCGGTCATCCCGCAGGCGATAGTCGAGGCGATTCTCGCCGCCATCGTGACGGTCGTGGTGGTGCGGGGCGTGATGCTCTTCCGCAGCGGACGCACGACGGCCTCGGAGAAGGAGTCCGCCGAAGAGCGTCGTTTTTGAGATGGAGGCGAGGGTACATCTCATCACCCTCGGCGTCGAGGATTTGAACCGTTCTCTTCGCTTTTATCGCGACGGCCTCGGATGGAAGGTCTCCAGGGCGAGCACCGACGAGATAGCTTTCCTGCGGACAGGCGGAGCCGTCATCGCCCTCTTCCCGCGAAAAGAACTCGCCGCCGACGCGAACGTGGACCCCGACGGACGCGGCTTTCGCGGCATCACGCTCGCACGCAACGTCGCCGAAAGAGACGACGTGGAGAGAGCCCTCGAAGAGGCCGTCTCCGCCGGAGCCACGCTCGTCAAGCCCGCCGAAGATGTTTACTGGGGCGGGCGAAGCGGCTACTTCGCCGACCCGGACGGGCATTTTTGGGAGGTCGCTTGGAATCCTAGCCTCCCCTTCGCCCCGGACGGAAGCCTGGAATTGCCCGACTGATGGAGCCCGAAAGAAGCGGCATCGAACTCGACGGCGTCTCTTTTTCCTACCGTACCGGAGAAAAGGACGAAGTCCGCGCCCTGCGAAACGTGGACCTTCGCATAGAGCCGGGCGAGTTCGTCGCCGTCATCGGCCACAACGGCTCCGGCAAAAGCACGCTCGTCAAACTCCTCGTGGCGGTGCATTTTGCGACCGAAGGAGGTGTCCGGGTGGACGGTATCCCGGTCCGGCGCGGCGGCGAGTGGGAGGTGCGCGAGAAGATATCCGTCGTCTTTCAGGACCCCGACGACCAGCTCGTGATGAACCGCGTCACCGACGATGTGGCTTTCGGCCCGGAGAATTTGGGGCTGGAACGCGAGGAGATAGCGGAGCGTGTCGAGGCCGCGCTCTCCTCGCTCGGCCTCGAAGACATCCGGGACCGGCTCATCGAGGAGCTTTCGCCGGGACAAAAACAGCGCGTCGCCATCGCGGGGGCGCTCGCCATGAGGCCGCGCTTCCTCATCCTCGACGAGCCGACATCGTTGTTGCCCGAGCCGGTGTCCATGCGCCTCATTCGGACGGTCGAGTCCCTCAGCCGCGCCGGGGGCATGGGCGTGCTCCACGTCACCCACTCGATGTCCGAGGCCGTCCTCTTCGACCGTGTGATCGTCGTGGACGAAGGAAGAATTTTGATGGACGGGACCCCCTCCGAGGTCTTCCGCCGCGTCGAGGAACTCCGCGCCGCCGGCCTCGAC
>JBOHBL010000861.1:0-2583 GCA_050698295.1 Rubrobacteraceae bacterium
CTCGAGGCCGGGGAGCATCCGAAAGTGCTCCAGGAGATCCTCGGCCACTCCCGGATAACCATGACCCTCGACACCTATTCCCACGTCACGCCGCACATGCAGACCGAGTCCTTCAGACGCTTCAGAAAGCGTTTGAGGGGTACTCAGTGAGGTCCGTTGTGGTCATTGACCACCGAACCGGAGAACCAGGACACAGGCACGAAATTTCTCAGTTCGACGTTTTCGCTGGAAACTAATGGTTTTTGGAGAGCGCGCCCGGCAGGATTCGAACCCGCGTCCAGCGGATTAGAAGTCCGCTGCTCTGTCCCCTGAGCTACGGGCGCAAGATGAGAGCGGGTGAGGGGAATCGAACCCCCATAACCAGCTTGGAAGGCTGGGGCTCTACCGTTGAGCTACACCCGCGCGATTCACGGCCCCTGCCATCGGGGCGAGAGGATTCGAACCTCCGACCCCCTGCTCCCAAAGCAGGTGCGCTAACCAGGCTGCGCCACGCCCCGCAAAAGGCCGCGACTAGTATAACAAAGGCGCGTCGGTCTGATGTGGATCCCTCACGACTTCCGCCGGAGCGACGGCTTCTATCTCCTCGTCGAGAAAGCGGCTCCCGAGAGCGGCGAACTCCTCCGGGTCGTCGCTGCAAACATAGACCGGGTCTCCGAAATCCTCGGGATGCCGCGGACGACGGAGGTAGCCGCGACGGGAGAGGACGCGCCCCACCTCCAGAGCCGTCTGGCCGGCGGAGGAAATAAGGCGCACCTCAGGTCCCAAAATGCGGTTTATGGTCGCGCTGATGAGCGGGTAGTGCGTGCAGCCGAGGATAACGGCGCCGACCCGATCTTCCATCAAGGGATCCAGGTATCGTCTCGCCGCCTTCTCCAGTTCCGGGCCTTCGGTGACCCCTCGTTCTATAAGCGGCACGAACTCCGGACACGCCTGTTCACGAACGCGAATACCGGCGTCGATGTACGAAATGGCCTTCGCGTACGCCCGGCTCCTCACCGTAGCCTCCGTCGCCAGCACGCCGACCCGGCGGTTGTGGGCTTCGACGGCAGCGGCCCTCGCCCCTGGTTCAATCACCCCGATGATCGGCACGTCGAACGAACGTTGCGCGGTTTTGAGCGCCGCCGCGGTCGCCGTGTTGCAGGCGATCACGACCATCTTCACGTTGAGTTTGGCGAGGTAGCGGATGATCTCGTACGCGAACCACCGAACTTCGGTCAGGTCCCGAACTCCATACGGCACCCTCGCCGTGTCCCCGAAGTAGATCGTGTTCTCATAAGGCAAACGGTCCCGAATTTCGGCCAGCACCGTCAGCCCGCCGACCCCGGAATCGAAGACGCCTATTGGACGTGGATCGCTCACGGAGCGAGATTATATCTTTGTTCATCGAGCTTTTTTATTGGGATTTTCTAATGGCGACGCCGACGCCTACTCCCCGGCCACCACTCGCCGTCCCTGACCGCTCCGGGAGACTCTCCGAGTTTCTTCACCTGCTCATCAGGCACCTCGACGGGCTCATCGTCCTGCTGAGGATCGAACCCCTTCTCTTTATCCATGCCCTTCACGGACTTGACCTTCGAGAGCGTCTCGGAAGCCGGAATGTCCTTCTTCCCTTCGTCGTAGAGGTCGAACCAGGGGAACCCCCGCTCCGTGTACATCTTCGCCGTCACGGGCGTCGGGGGCGGCTCGAGCCCTGTGATCTCACGGAACATCATGCTGTTTACGATGTGGAGGCACACCCGCCCGAAGTTCTCCATATCCCAGGTATCGACGCCGTGCTCATCAGGGTAGATCTTCTGCCGCATCCGTCCGCCGGCCGCGAGTCCCATCTCGGCGCTCTCCGCGGGAGCGGCCATCGCATAGACCGCCATTTCTCGCAGACGTTCGTCCGCCTTCGGCGGCTCGTCGGGAAACTTTCCGGGTTTGGGATCGAAGACGACGATCTGGACGCCCCCGAATTCTTCTTTGCCCGTGACCTGCCCTTCGACGGTGTAACCCATCCCGAGCGGCATCGCTACGAACTGCCTGATGTGCCCGTCGCCCGCGTTGATGCCGTCGAGCCAGGGTTGATCCGGGACGACCACATAATCCTGCTCGCCGCCCCGAAGCTCCTGACTCCACACCTCCCCCGACACCGCATTGACCTTCCCCACAGCGACCTTAACGGCGTTCGGCTTCCAGTGAGCGCCGTGGAAATTCAGCCACAGAGCCTCTCGTTGGTACATCGGAATGAACACGCCCCCATGCTCCTTCCACGCCTCGGGGACCCTCTCCCGGTAATCATCGACCCGAAAAACGGGAAACCTTCCGAGCCCCGGAGGGAGCGGATACGTATTCCCGTCGTCCGGAATACGCAGCGTCCGCTGAAAATCCACCGAGAAACGCTCACCCACACGCACCACGTCGCGCTCGACATTCACCGACAACATCTCTCCTCCTTCATCCGGTTCCCAAAGCCTCCAAATCCTATCAAGCCCGGTGGACGGAAAAGCTAACGGCTAATCGCGAAAAGCGCGGTTTGGGAACCCCCAAACCGCTAAAAAGTGGAGGCGGCGGGCATCGAACCCGCGTCCGCAAGCGCGTCGT
>JBOHBL010000862.1:0-1239 GCA_050698295.1 Rubrobacteraceae bacterium
GTGCTGCTTCGCGACCCGCCGGAGGGCGACTACACAGTCGAGACCAGGCTCGCCATAGACCTCGGGGTGAGCACCGTCCGCAACTTCCAGCAGGGAGGGTTGATCGTCTACGTGGACGACGACCACTTCCTCAGGCTCAGTCACGTCGCCATCTGGAACACCCGCCAGACCGAGTTCGGCAAGGAGATGCCCTTCGCCGACGGGCTCTCCTTCGGAGGGATGCTCATCGGGCCGCCCGCCGACACGACCTGGCTCAGGCTCTCGCATCGCGTGGATCCGGACAACGGCGAGCACGAGTACCGGGCGGCGACCAGTCGGGATGGGGAGAACTGGATCTGGGGCGGGGTGTGGACGTTGCCCGCGGACACGGAGCCTCGCATCGGTTTGATCTCGCACGGCGGAGATGACCCGCAGGCGACCTCCGAGTTCGACTACTTCCGGGTATACCGTCCGTAGAAAGGCAGAGTTGGACCGTTTTTGGGAACAATCTTACGGCCTGAAGTTCGCCGTCGGGATAGAAGACACCTTCATCCCGCAGACCTCTCCCGGCCGCCGCGCTCTCGACGAGTACGAGCTGACCGGCCACTACGAGAGGTGGCGGGAGGACCTGGAACTGGCGGCCGCCACGGGGGCCGCCATGATCCGGTACGGAGTCCCCTGGTACCGCGTAAACCCTGCACAAGACAAATGGGACTGGTCGTGGACGGATCGCGTCTTCGAACACCTCTTTTCCCTGGGTCTCATCCCCATAGTGGACCTCATGCATTACGGATGCCCGCTCTGGCTCCATCGCGAGTTCGCCAACCCCGACTACCCGAAGCGCGTCGCCGAGTACGCCGCCCGCTTCGCCGAACGCTACGAGCATGTCCGCTTCTACACCCCGATGAACGAGCCGCTTCTGAACGCCATGTACTGCGGTGAGGACGGACGCTGGCCCCCGTATCTCACCGGAGACAAAGGTTTCGTGACGCTGGTAAGACAGCTCGCTCGCGGCATCGTCGAGACGCAGCGGACCATAAAAGACGTCGCTCTCGACCCCGTCTTCGTCCACGTCGAGGCCACCTTTCGCTACGTTGGCGGCCCCGCGCACTCCGAGTACATCCGCTTTCTGGAGGAGCGGAACTGGCTCGTCTATGACCTCCTCTTCGGGCGCGTCGAGGATGGGCATTCGCTCCACGGGTACCTCGCGACGAACGGCTTCCCGGAGGCGGACTTCGGATATTTCCGGGAGCATACCGC
>JBOHBL010000863.1:0-1400 GCA_050698295.1 Rubrobacteraceae bacterium
TCCTGGCCGCTGGCCAGCTCGACGAGATCGAGATCCACCTCGTGCCGGTGCTCCTCGGCGCCGGGCGACGGCTCTTCCCCGACGACGGGGCCGGGCCCATCGAGCTCGAGCCCGTCCGACGCCTCGAAGGACGCGGGGTGACCCACCTTCGATACGCAGTACGTCACCCCTGAGACACGGTCAGGTGAGCCAGGTGGGGTCCGCGAGCAGGGCACGGAGGTCCTCGACGAAGCGGGCGGTGTGGAATCCGTCGGCGGCGGCATGGTGGATCTGGACTGCGAGCGGAAGGTACGTCTCCTGCCCCCGTTCCTCATACCTCCCGAGAGTGAAGATCGGGGTCAGGTGGTCCCAGCTGTCCTTGATGTTGAGCGCGAAGGACGAGAACGACGTCCACGGCAGGCTGGAGACGTCGAAGTAGTTGGCCGGGAGATCCTCCTGCGGGAACATCCGCGTGGCGTGACGGTGCTCGGCCACGTCCTCATCCATCCGGGCCTGGAAAGCGCCGAAGTCGGGGTCGTAGGGCGTGGAGACGCAGGCGAAGGTCTCGCTGTCGGGGTTGAAGACGGTGTACGCCGGGTGAAGCAGCGGCCAGACCGCCGGCGCCTCGTCGACGAGCGTCATCCGGAACGCCTCGTGGCGGTTGACCACCGTCGCAAGGGCCCAGACCTGCGCCGCGTACGTCTTCGTCCCGGTCCTCCTCGACGCGGCACGAAGCTCGGTGACGTCGAGGTCGACCGTGATGGCATAGGAGCAGGGCACCCGGCTCCGGTAGTGCTCGAAGTGCTCTCGGCGTGGCCACGCCGCCAGGTCGATCCGCTCGGGTTGGTCCATGACCCGGATCCTTGCATCAGGACCAGTCGGCTCCCTACCGAGTTTCTAGCCCCACCCACTCAGGCGAAGCTGGCACGCAGGGCCTTCTTGTCAGGCTTGCCGAGGGCCGTCATCGGGATCGAGTCGACCTCGATGATCTGCTTCGGCGCGTGGTCCTAGCCCTTCCTCTCCTTGACCAGGGCCTGGATCTCGGTGTTGACCTCGGCGGAGAGGGTTGCCCCGGGACGTACGACGACGAGGGCCGTCACGGCCTCGCCGAACTTCTCGTGCGGGGTGCCGATCACGGCGACCTGGGCCACGGCCGGGTGCTGGGCGATGACGTCCTCGACCTCGCGTGGGAAGACGTTGAAGCCGCCGGTGACGATCATGTCCTTGGTTCGGTCGACGATGTACCAGAAGCCGTCCTCGTCCTCACGAGCCACGTCGCCGGTGTGCATCCAGCCGTCCCTGAAGGTCTCGGCGGTGACCTCCGGCAGCTGCCAGTAGCCGCCGGAGAGCAAGGGCCCGGCGACGCAGATCTCGCCCGGTTCGCCGGGGGCGACGGGCGTGCCGTCGGCGTCGAGCAGGGC
>JBOHBL010000864.1:0-3306 GCA_050698295.1 Rubrobacteraceae bacterium
GTTCAGACTCTGTCTTTAATGAAGGCAAGCGACCGCCATCGGTGATACCCATACATCCTCCTTCCCTACATATCCATGCTCAGGGCGCTATTTAGAAGTAATATCCCGCGCAGGCTGGATCGGTTCCCGAATTTGGAGAAAATTCTAGAAACGTCCTCCGAACGTCAGCGCATCGAGTCGGCGATACGAAGAGCTTCCTCTTTGGAAACGTTGCCTTCCAATCGTAGTGTTATGTCGCCTCGATCCCAGATCAGGGTGTTCGCAGCTAATCTAGCCTTCTCTTCGACGAAGCGTCCGTCCGGCTCTTGGTATGCGAATAGGCGCGGAGAACCTTCGAGCCAGAAACCTCGTTCGCCGTTGACCTCGAGTTGTTCTATTGTCGTATCGGGTCCGACTGACTTCATGTATTGTCCCACCCGAGCGGATCCTCTAAATTCGGAAATGAGCAACCCGACTCCGGTCTCCGCCGCGCGCGGCACATTCGGATGTGGGCCGTAGACAAGATAGACTTGACTGCCGACCGAACGCTCTTTCAGGTAAACGGAGTCAGGTATCTTCAGTTCCGCGGTATTCGGTACGAGAACTTCAAAATCGGCTCTGCGTCGCGCTTCTTCGAGCGTGAGTTGCTTGCCCAGATCCAAACCGTCGCCAACGGACGAAATTTCAGGAGCCGGAGTCCATGGCAAAAATTCTATCTTGATCCCCGCCACACCCAGCCAGTCGGCGACCGCCGTCCGAGCAGACGGAGAAACAGATAAAAGGAGCGTAGCGAACAAAGTCAACGTCAAGACGGTAGCAGCGACCCTCAACCATCGGAGCGCGGATGTCCGTCGGCGCTCGTCCGTTTCGACTTTTCGTTGCTGCAACCGCCGGACGATTTCATCAGACACATCGGGCGTCGGCGCGTCTTGGAGCCGTTCACCCAATTTTCTCAAAGCGTTTTCGAGTTCGGGGTCTGGAGAGCGCCGGTCAGCCACTGCGTTCTCCTTTCTTCTCACCGCGTCCAATCTTTGCTTCGAGCGCGGAACCCGACAACATCCTCCGCAAACGCGCGAGCGAGCGAGCGAGACGAGATTTTACCGTACCCTTCGGGCAGCCCATCGCTTCGGCGGTCTCTTTCTCGGATAGGTCGAAGAAATACCTACAAGCAATAACGAGACGGTCTTCTTCGCGCAGTTCCTTGACCGCATCCAGCAATTCGTCTCCCCTCTCCCAAGTCAAAAGCTCCGATTCAGGGGAAGGCTCTCGCCCGTTTAAATCCGTAACGTTTTCTTCGTAGACCTTGTATTCTAGTTTGCGAACCCTTCCGGAAGACCTGATCTGCTTGAGAGCCTCATTCCTGACGATCCGCAACAACCAGGGTTTGAAGGGAGTCTCCGAGCGAAATTTCTCCATCGCCCGATACGCATTCAAGAAGGCTTCCTGAATCGCATCTTCGGCAGCTTGTGTGTTGCGCGTGATGAGATACGCTACCCCGAAAGCGGCCTTTTGATGCCGCTTCACCAATTTGCCATAAGCAAATACATCCCCATCCATAGCGCGGCGTACTAATTCGCGTTCTTCCACAGCCCATTCCCTGGTCGACAGGAGCATTTCTCGATAACGCTCCCTCATCCGAACACTAGTTACAGCATAAGCACGGTTCGAGTAAATTGCGAGTCCAAGTATCTCTAATCAGACACTCGATGCTCCCCGCCCCTTTCCTGCGCAAGCCGAAGCGCCTCTTCGTCGAGGCTCACGCGATCGGTGGCGTAGCGAAGGGCGGCTTCCTCGGCGAAAGCCTCGATGACTTCCTCGACTTCGAAGTCATGTCCGGCGCGGCGGAGGCTCCCGACGCTCTCGCGCCTGAAAGGGAGTTTCATCGCGGAGTAAACCCGCTCCAGGACCTTCGCGAGCTCCTCTTCCCCGTTCACCAGCACGATGCCGCCGACGCTCGCGGCCCGGCGCGTGACTCTTTGGGCGATGCCGACGATCTTCATGCCGCTCCGCCAATCCCCGATCCTCAAACTGTGATCCCCCGGACAGAACTCGTCGCGGACCTCCCCGACTTCGGCGACCACGCCGAGCTTCGAGAAAGCCGCCAGCGCGAACGCGGCGGCCTCGTCGTAACGCTCCGGGATGCCCTGGCCGAGCCCCGCCTCGCCGTCGGCGGGACGGACGATGGAAAACCCGAACGCGCCTTCGCCCGCGGCGGTCGCCCCTCCTCCCGCGTTCCGGACGAGGACGGGATACCCTTCGGCGTTCGCGGCGCGCACCGCTTTATGAAAGCCGTCGCGGTGCGTGTCCCGCTTCGTCACCCCGACGTGGCGCGTCGAAGGAGTTATGACGATGGTCGGCGGACGTTCTTTCGATGCGACCTGCTCGAAGAGGACGCGCTGAAAACCGTAGCCGTCCGCCGGGTTCTCGAAAGGTTTCGGGAGCAGAAGGTCCACGACTCAGGCGCTCTCTTTGCGGGACTTCTTCGGCTCCTCGTCGCGGAAGTGCCACCACAGGAGCGCGCCCGAGGCGACGACGGCGAGGATGAGAATGGGGACCCACGGAGGCGCGACGCCCGCCACGCCTCGCGCCCACTCCTCCGCCGCGAAAGCGATATCGGAGGCGCCCCGGGATTCATAGAAGCCGGTGAGAGCCGACGTCCCTTCGTAAACCATAAACACCGTGCCGAGCGCGATGAACATCAGGCCGGAGAGGAGGTTCGTCGTGTGGAGGCGCAGAGGGCCGAGGGAGAGTTCCCGGCCTCTCAGCCAGCGGCGGCGACCGATATCCAGGCGTTCCCAGAGTAGAGCCAGCACAAACAGCGGCATCGCCATCCCGAGGGCGTAGGTGGCGAGGAGGAAAGCTCCCTGCGCCGCGCCGCCCGAAGCGGCTGCGACGGTGAGTATCGCGCCGAGGATCGGACCGGAGCAAAACCCGGCAAAGCCATAGATCGCCCCGAGCGCGAAAACGGCTCCGGCGGAATCACCCCGTATTTTTCCGCGCAACCTTTCCAGAGGTCCGACGGCGAAACCTCCTCCGAAGAGGATGAGGGATCCGAAAGTTATGATGAGCAGACCAGAGACGGTTATGAGCAGGTTCCTCTGTCCGTAGAACAGGGAACTGACGGCGGAGATCCCCATCCCCAAAGGCGCGAGCGTGACGCAGAGCCCGACGTAGAACAGCACGGTCTTCTTGAGGAGTTCGCGTCCGCCTGAGAAAGCGTACGCGAAGAACGCCGGAAGCAGAAGCGCGCTGCAAGGGCTCAGCAGCGACAACACTCCGCCCAGACACGATGCGAGGAAGGATGCTTCAACCGCCATTGGCCTCTTG
>JBOHBL010000865.1:0-2396 GCA_050698295.1 Rubrobacteraceae bacterium
GACAGGCTCGCGGCGGCATTGAGATCTTTGGGCGTCGGGAAGGGCGACGTGGTCGCCATGCTCGGCCACGACCGCGTCGAGGTCTTCGAGCATTTCTTCGCCTGCATGAAGATCGGGGCTTTGAGGACCGGAATTAACTGGCGATACTCCGAGCGCGAGATGCTCCACATCCTCCGCGACTGCGACGCGAGGATCCTCATCGTCCACGCCGAGGTAGCCCACCTCCTCGAAGAACATCTGCCGGAGCTTCGCGAGAGGGGCTTGCGCGTCATCGGCTACGGCGAGGGACACGGGCAGGCGCTGGATTACGAGGCGTTGCTGGCCGACAGCGGCGATGGGGCTCCGGCGCTGCCCGACCTCTCCGAAGACGACCCCGTCGCCGTCTCGTACACCTCCGGCACGACCGGGCTTCCGAAAGGCGCTTTGCTCACCCAGCGCGGGGTGCGGGAGTCGCTTGTGCATACGACGCTCGCCGTCGGCTTGCGCCACGCGGATGTGTGGGCGAGCGTCTTTCCGGCGAGTGGCATCACGCTCCTCATCGGCTGCTTCAACCTCGTCAACGGGATGACCACCGTGCTGCCTGACGGTTATTTCCAGCCCAAACGCTTCCTCGAACTCGTCGAGGAGCGCGGCATAACCTCGACCATCCTCGTCCCGACCATGCTCAAGGCCGTCACCGAGGAGCGGCAAAAGAAGAACTACGACACTTCCTCCCTGCGGCTCATGGCTTATGGTTCGATGCCGGCGACGCCCGCGCTCATCCGGCGGGCGCACGAGACCTTCGGGTGCGGCTTCCAGCACTGGTACGGGGCGACCGAAGGCACGGGAGGCTGGTACGCGTTCTTGCTTGAGGACGAGCATCAGCGGGCGCTCGACGAGGAGCCGGACCTTCTCACCTCTTGCGGGACTCCGCTGCTCCACATCGAGATGACCATTCGCGGCCCCGAAGGCGAGGAGCTTCCGCCAGGCGGGATCGGTGAAGTCTGGGTGGGCGGCGACACGGTGATGTCCGGATACCTCAACCGCCCCGACGAAAACGAAGAAGTCTTCGCCGGCTCCGGCTGGCTCCGGACGGGCGATCTCGGGAAGTTCGACGAGAGAGGATACCTGTACCTCGTGGACCGGAAGAAGTTCATGATCATCTCCGGCGGCTTCAACGTCTACCCGGTGACGGTCGAGAACGCCCTCGCCGAACACCCCGCCGTGCGCGAAGTCTCCGTCCTCGGCCTCCCGCACCCCGACTGGGGAGAAGCCGTGGTGGCCGCCGTCGTGCTCGCGCCGGACGAAGAAGCCTCCCCGGACGAGCTTATCGAATTCTGCCGAGGCAAGGTCGGGCGCTTCGAGGTTCCAAAGCACGTCGAGGTGATGGACGAGTTGCCGAAAGGCGTCACGGCGAAGGTGCAAAAGCACGAGATCAAGGCGTGGTTCGAGGAGGAGCCGGGACGGGTTCCCTGGAAAACCATCGCGCCGCGATAGAGATCGAGAGGAATCGCATGATCATAAAAAGCGAGTTCGCCGTGATAGAGGTCGAGTTGGATCAAAGCTCCAACGGCGACCGCCTCCGGCTCAAAGACCTCGAAACGGAGAAGGCCATCCACCTCGACGCGCTCGAGATCGAGACCCTGGCTTGGATCCCGGAGAACGAACTGAAGGAGTTCATATCCGGCTACCTGGATCCTTCCCGCAACCGCTGGCGCGAGTAGTCCGCGGGTTCGGGAAAAGACAAATACGACTCCCGAGCGAAGCTCCTTCCGCAAACCGCTGTGGCTGCTCATGGACGCGCCGGCTTCGCCGCTGACGTGCTTGGCGTGCGGCGAGATGGCGGCGTAGCCGAGGCTCCTGTATCCCTTCATCAGCTTTTCTCGCGCGTCGGGAACCTCGCGCCGGACGAGATCCCGCAGCTCGTCGTCCATGCGCTTATGGCTATCCCGCCGGATTCAGCACGAAATCATACGCGATGGTATGGAAAGGCTCGTCCATCACTTTTCCGTCCGGCGCGGTTCCGGGTTCGTGGCGCTCGAAGGTAGTTACGAGCGAGTCTCTCACGCCGAACACAGCGTCCGACTCCAGGTATTCATCCTCCTTGTCGAAGACGTGGGTTATGAGGGTTTCGTGGCCGGGAGCGGAGATCATGAAATGTTCGTGCGCCGGACGCATCGGACTTCGGTTCGCCGCTTTGAGAAGATCTCCGACGGGACCGTCATAAGGAATCGGATACGCCACCGGCTTGACCGACCAGAAATGGTATCTTCCATCCTCGTCGGCGTTCATTTGTCCGCGACCGCGCATCTCGTCGAGGTTCTCGTATTGCACGTCGTAGAAACCGTCCTCGTCGGACTGCCACACCTCGATGTGGGCGTTTGGAATCGGGCTTCCGTCGGTGGAAAGAATTCGTC
>JBOHBL010000866.1:0-1871 GCA_050698295.1 Rubrobacteraceae bacterium
ATTGAGGGCTAGCCACGCCTTTCTAATCGATTCGGGACGGTCGCCGAGTACCCCGCGCAATATCGGCTTGGGGTAGAGCATCAGATACACGTTGGGCGCTGTCGCCTGGGAGTGGTTCAGGATGAACCGGAAGAGTCTACCGTCCTCGCTCCCCCGCCGGTTCATGTACGTACACAAAAGCGAGACGGGGGGACGATTTTCTTGTGAGTACCATGGTCGTCGGTGCCTGCACAAGTACCGCTCTTTGATGCCGCTTTCGATGCCCTTCCGCAGATAGCGCCAAAGATCGGGATACGAATGCTTCACCTCCTCCTCCGGCAGATCGCACGAGAGCAAGAACTTCTTGCGATCCAGCAGGGGCTCGTCTTTCTCATCGCTCTCCACTTCGTCCGTCGGCAGGTAACGCGGACTCGGTAGTATGGGTTTCAGGAATTCTCGGGGGAGGCGATGTTCCACCGCCTGCTCCGGCGTCAGCAAGAAAAACTCGTTGGCGCCGGTGGCGAGGCCGCGCTTTATCTCGAAGAGATCGGACAGCTTCCAGCCGGACGGCCTGATCGTTCGCTCTTTGGAGGCGCGAGGAAACGCGGTCCACTTCGTGTCCCCCCGTAGCGTCTCGGAGGGAACCACCTCAGACGTTTCTGGATTCAGGAGAGTGCCTCCGCAAGTGAGTTCGACGGCGTGAGAGTTTGTTGGCGGGGTGTTCTCGAGCCAAACCACCGCGGAGGAGACGAGCGCATCTTCAAATTGCGCGTTCCTCGGGTCGAAGCGGTGTATCCGGAGCAGGGTCACCCGGTCGAGGAGGTACTCTCTGATTTTCCTTCCATAACCGACACCCATGAACTCGCTGGGTATCAACCATCCCGCCAGTCCGCCCTGGGCCATCCAGGCGTGCGAAATGAGCAGAAAGTGACAATAGAGTCCGGACAGCCCGCTCGGCCTCACTCCGGAGGCTATCTCGGCGGTTCGCCCTAGCCGCGCCTTCGTTTCCTTGTCAAGGTGGTGGTGTCGAACGTATGGAGGGTTGCAGATCAGGAGGTTAGCCTTTTCGGCGGCGGTCGCGGGAGGTTTTTCCAGCGTGAAGTCGGCGACTTTGATCTCCATCGAGGTTCCGCCCCATATCCTTGCCGCTGCCTCTGCGTAGAGAGGATCCACCTCATAGCCCGTCGCCGAGGCCACCCTTTGTGCGGGAAATATTCTCGAGAACGCCGAGTAGAACGAACCCGTGCCGAACGCGGGGTCGAGGAAGTGGATGCCTGAGTCCTTCGAAAGAACGTTCTTCGCGTACTCCATGATGTCGGAGGCCAAAGCGGCGGGCGTGGCGAACTGGCCGAGCTTGTTGCGTTCGGCCTGGGTCTTCGCCCGGTCGAGCCCGGCCTGGGCCTCCAGCCGCATGAGTTCCGCGCGATCCAGGATTTCCACGGCTCAGACCCCGAACTCAGCCAGGTCGTCCATCCGATGCTCCCAAACCCAGTCGATGCCTTCAGCGGCCTCATAGCCCAGGTACCCCGCGTCAAAGTATCCGCAGAGGAAAAGCACGAAGCGGACGTCTTCGCCGTATGTACTCCTGAGTTGATGAAACTTGGTAGCCTCTTCTTTCCGGCGTTTGTTGGTGTTCGCGAAGTCCCCGGCGGACTTCGCCTCGCTCAAAAGCGGCCACTCTCCCGGATCGGCGCTTCGAGGCATCACCACAGCGTCGATAGGAATGTTGGTGCGCATCGCGCCACCTTCCCGTTCCACCGGCACGATGAGCCTGAACGAAAAGCTGGCGGGCTCCATCTCATCGAACTTGAGACCTCGCCCTGCGCCGATCCGAGCGTAGCCCCTCTCTTCGAGCCACTCCTCGATCACAGCAAGTTGCCTCTGTTCCTGGG
>JBOHBL010000867.1:0-1554 GCA_050698295.1 Rubrobacteraceae bacterium
CGCGGTATGGAGGCGTCGCCTAGTCTGGTCTATGGCGCTCGACTGCTAATCGAGTTTGGGGCTTAAACCCCATCGAGGGTTCAAATCCCTCCGCCTCCGCCAGTTTCAATGCGTTTGGCCCCCTTCACGAGGGGGCCAAACTGCTTTCTGACCTGCAAGTTTGTGCAGTGCGAAAGTCCGTACGGCGGAACTTGGGTTGGCCGTATCATCCGACAGGCACCATACTTCCTTACACAGGCCTCTCGGCGTCCGTCGGCCTCGAGACCAGAAAGGCATTTCCCATGAAGTTCGTACGCACTGCGGCGGCTCTCGCGCTGGCCTCGGCCGCGACCGTTTCCATCAGCCTGTTCGGCATCACGGCACCTGCACAGGCTGACACGACGTGGCCGAACATCGTCGCGAGCGACACTACGTGGCCGAACTAGTAGCGAAGGTCAAGACTCTTTCGGCGTTTGCCGGGAGTTTCGGTTCCGGGTGAGGGGCAGTCCCGACCTCACTCGGAAAGGCCTTCTTCTATCCCGGCGCCGGTGCGGCCGATCTCGTAGCCGAGCTGGAAACGGGTGTCTGCGTCGAACTCTTCCTTGAGGTCGGCGACGTATCCCGCGTAGGTTCGGGGACTCACGCCGAGCCGTTTCGATGCGGCGGGATCCGAGTGCCCCTCGATGAGCATTCGCAGCGTCATCGTTCGCTGCTCGCCGGCGATGTCTTTGAGAGTCGTCGAGTCGGCCAGTGAGAACGGGCGTCCGCGCTCCCAGGACCTCTCGAAGACGTCGACCAGGTAGGTGACGACGGCCGGCTCACGGATGGCCACCGCCGTTGCGACGCCCTCGGGGCCGGGGATGATGGCGACGTTCCGGTCGAAGATCATCGTTCTGTTGAAGAACTCGTCCAGGGTGCGTACCTCAGCCCCTGCCGCGGTGACGGCGGCAACGTACTCCCGAGTGCCGCTGTTCCGTCGGGCGGAGTGCTGATAGAGCGTGCGGAGCTTGACGCCTCGCTGGATGAGCTGGGTGTCCTTCTGGATGGCGTTTGCGAGCACGGAGCCGGTGTCCCTGCCGTCCTGTGGCTGTGCTGTGAGCGCTTCGAACTCGCACTCCGCAACCAGGGAGTCGACATAGCGTTGAACGGCAGGCCCGTGCATGTAGGCGAACGGACCGAGTTCATCAGTCGGCGCGGACCGGCGCCAGGCGCTGCGCAGCGCGGCGAAGTCATTCGCCCACTCCGCCGACTCCTGGAGGAGGCGGATGCCCTCTTGCGTCATCGGTGTCACGACCTGGGCCTGGACGGTCGCCGGGTCGACGGTCACCCACGTCGTGGGGTCCTCAGCGGGCTGGCGTACGAGCCCCAGCTCAACCAGTGCGCTCAGCGCATCGAAATACTTCCCGCCCTCATGGATCCTCGCGTCGGACGCAGGTAACAGGCCCTTCTCCGCGATGAGCTCGAAAAGCTCGATGCCCTTGGCCTCGAGCAGTGCGCGCGTCTTGGGCGCGTGTCCTTCGTCGGTCACGTTCTGCTCCTCGCCGGACGGCGTGGGTTGACGCTTGCTCACGCTCC
>JBOHBL010000868.1:0-1345 GCA_050698295.1 Rubrobacteraceae bacterium
GATTCACTCCGCGGGGTTCGGATACTGGCCGGAAAAGGGGAGGAGGTTCGTTCAGCGCCGTCCAAAAATAGCTCAGCTTGTTGATGGCTTCGACGAGCTGCCCAAAGTCCACCGGTTTGACCACATAGGCGTTAACGCCGAGGTGGTAGCACTCGACGAGGTCGCGCTCCTCGCGCGAGGAGGTGAGCATGACGATAGGGATGCGCTTCAAGCCGGGGTCGTCTTTGACGCGGCGAAGGACCGTCAGGCCGTCCACCTTCGGCATCTTGAGGTCCAGAAGAACGACGACTGGGAGCATGGGATCACGCCCTGCGAACCGACCGCGCCAATAGAGGTAGTCGAGGGCCGCCTCGCCGTCGTTGACCACCACGATGCCGTTCGCGGTGGGCGAGGGCCTCGAGAGTCGGCTCCACGTCGTTCGGGTTGTCCTCGACGAGGAGTATGTTTTTTACGATCCTGCACTATGCCCCCCGAGCGGCCAGCAGCGGCCCGCTCGTCCACGTATCCCCATTGGTGCCGGTGCAACGAATTGTAGCAGAAGTCCGCCCTATGCGAGATCCGGCAACGAGAAATAAAAGCAGGCGCCTTCTCCCACCGCCCCTTCGGCCCATACCCGCCCGCCGTGGCGCTGCACGATGCGCTTGACGTTGGCGAGCCCGATGCCCGTGCCCTCGAACTCGGCGCCGCCGTGCAGGCGCTGAAACACGCCGAAGAGCCGGTCCACGTAGCGCATGTCGAAGCCCACGCCGTTGTCGCGGATCGAAAAGATGATCTCATCGCAGGCGCGGCTTACGGCGATTTCGATTCGGGCGCGACGATTCGGGCGGCTGTACTTGAGGGCATTGGCGATGAGGTTCTGGACCACGAGCCGCAAGAGCTGCGGATCTCCTTGCGCCACGGGCAGCGCGCCGATCGCCCAGCTTATTTCCCGGCCGGCGGTCTCGGGCTCCAGCGTGCAGCGCACTTCGTCTACGAGCCGCTGTAGCGGCACCGTCGCGCGCCGGAGCTCCGCGCGCCCGATGCGCGAGAAGGAGAGGAGCTCGTCAATAAGGGTGCCCATCTGCTTTGCGGCCTCGGAGATAGTCTTGACATAGCGCCGGCCCTTGTCATCGAGCGTGGGCTCGATGTGCCGTTCGAGCAGCCCGGTGAAGCCGTCGATGTGCCGCAACGGCGCCCGCAGGTCGTGCGAGACCGAGTAGGAGAAGGCCTCGAGCTCCTGATTGGCCGCCTCGATCTGGGCGGTGCGCTCGATCACGCGCCGTTCCAACTCCTGGTTCAGCTCGTGCAGGCGGGCCTCGCTTTCTCTCAAGGCCTGATGCTGCGCCTGGATTTGCGTGAGCATGTG
>JBOHBL010000869.1:0-4688 GCA_050698295.1 Rubrobacteraceae bacterium
GTATGCTCCGCTCGGCACCAGCGACTACAGCTCGTTTTTGACCAGGATAAACGAGCGGGATCCAGCCGGAGTCTGGACGTTCTACGCGGGTAGCGACGCCGTGCGATTCGTCCAGCAGTACCAGGAGTTCGGGCTTGAGGCCCCGCTCTACGGCAACGGTTACGTGGTAGAGGAAGACACTCTGCCGGCTCAAGAAGACGCCGCGATAGGCGTCCAGAGTTCGCTCCACTACTCGCCGGACCTCGAAAACCCCGAGAACGAAGAGTTCAAGTCGGACTTTCAGGAAGCTTACGACCGCCGGCCAAGCGTTTACGCCGTCCAGGGTTGGGACACCGCGTGGCTCATCGGAGAGGCGATAAGAGCCACCGAGGGGAACACCGAGGACAAAGAGGCTCTCATAGCGGCGATGGAAGAAGTCGAGTTCCAGAGCCCGCGCGGCCCGATGGAGCTGGACGAGAACCACAACCCCGCGCAGAACATCTACATCCGCGAGGTTCGGGAACTCGACGACGGCACCATAGACAACGTGGTCGTCGATACGGTGGAGAACGTCAGCGACCCCGGCGAGTAGGTTTGGGAGGATGGAGCGATGATCTCCTTCGACGCCGTGCTGGCGCAGCTTCTCAACGGGTTGGCTTACAGCCTGCTGCTCTTCCTGCTCGCCGCCGGACTCTCGCTCATCTTCGGGATGATGGACGTCATCAACCTCTCGCACGGCTCGTTCTTCATGGTCGGAGGCTTCGTCGGCATCGCGCTCGTGGGGGTCATGGACAACTGGTGGCTCGCGCTCCTCTTCACCGTCGCCATCGTGGCCTTGCTCGGGCTCGTCGCGGAGCTGGCGTTGCTGCGGCCCATGTACGAGCGGGGACACCTCGACCAGATCCTCCTCACCTTCGGACTCGCCCTGATTCTGGAGGACGGAGCGGAGTGGATCTGGGGGAGTTCGATCCGGTCTCTGCGGACACCCGAGACGCTGGCGGGTTCGGTCGAAATGTTCGGGATCACGCTTCCGGGCTACCGGCTCGTGGTTATAGCCCTCGGGCTGCTTTTGGCTGGCGCCCTGTGGTTTATTCTGGAGAGGACGCGGCTCGGTTCGATCATCCGCGCCGGGGTCTCCAACCGGGAGATGACCTCCGCTCTCGGGTTCAACATACCCGTCATCTTCGCCGGGGTCTTCGTCTTCGGGGTCGCTCTGGCGGCGTTCGCCGGTTACGTCGCGGCTCCGATACTCGGGGTGTTTCCGGGACTGGACTTCGAGGTCCTCATCCTCGCGCTCATAATCGTGGTGATCGGGGGTCTGGGGAGTCTGACCGGTGTTTTCTGGGTGAGCCTCCTGATCGGGCTGACACAGACGTTCGGCCAGGCGTACTTCCCGGAGTTCTCGGCTATCATCATCTACGTCGTGATGGCGGCGGTGCTTTTGATCCGCTCCGAAGGGCTGTTCCAGAGGAAGTACGCCTAGATGTCCGAAGAAACCACACACAGAGAGGTCGAAGAGACCGGATCCGAGCGGGAGGGAAAAGCCTCGCGGTCCTTCCCGGCGCGCGCTGGAGGGATCGCGGTCGTCGTCGCTTTGCTGCTCCTTGCCGGGATCCCGGTCTCCGGGTCCACGTATCTCATCGGGGTTTTCACGGAGATCATGATCCTGGCGACCTTCGCTTTGAGCCTTGGGTTTTTGATGGGCTATCCGAAGCTGATATCGCTCGGACACGCCGCTTTCTTTGGCGGCGGGGCGTATGCGGCCGGGATCGTGGCGGTGCGCCTGGAGGTGGCGAACATCCTCGCGACGCTCGCCGCCGCGCTCGTCGTCTCGACGCTTCTCGCGCTGGTCATCGGGCTGCTCTCGCTGCGGAACACCGGGATCTATTTCCTCATGATCACGCTCGCGCTCGCGCAGATGGTCTTCATCGTCGCTCAACAATGGAACTCGGTGACGGGCGGGACGGACGGATTGTATGGAATACCATACCCGACCCTCTTCGGCGTAATCGAGTTCGACCGGACCACGTTCTATTACCTGGCGCTCGTCCTCGCCGCCGGCTCGTACTTCATTCTCCGGCTGGTCGTCGGCTCGCCGTTCGGGCAGGTGTTGCGCGGCATCGGGGCGAACGAGCAGCGGATACGGGCCATCGGCTACAACGCTCGCGTCTACAAGCTGGCGGCGTTCGTGATCTCAGGCGCGGTGGCGGGGGTCGCGGGGGGACTGTGGGGACACCACACCGGCCTCGTCGCCCCCGTGGACGCGAACTGGACCTTGTCCGCGACCGCGCTCATCATGGTGATCGTGGGCGGCTCGGGGACGCTCATCGGGCCGATGCTCGGGGCGGCGCTGGTGTGGTTTCTGGATACGGGGCTCGGCTCCTACACGGAGCGGTCCACCATGATCATGGGCGCGATCTTTATTCTGTTCGTGTTCTTCGCCCGCGATGGCATAGTGGGGATCGCCAGAAGTGTTTGGGAGAGGATATATGGGCGTTCTGGAACTTGACTCCGTCACGAAACGCTTCGGCGCCCTCGCCGCCATCGACGGCGTGAGCTTCTCCATCGAAGCCGGAGAGCGGGTCGCCCTCGTCGGTCCCAACGGCGCCGGAAAGACCACGCTCTTCGACCTCATCAGCGGCGAACTGATGCTCGACTCGGGCAGGGTCGAACTCGACGGCGGGGACGTCACGCGGCACTCGCCGGAGAAGATGGCTGGGGCGGGCCTGGGAAGAACCTTTCAACGTAATTCTCTCTTTCTGGAGAACACCGTCTACGAAAACGTTCGGCTCGCGGTGCAGGGGAGGATGGGCTTCCGCTTCCGGATGCTCCGTTCGGTCGAGAAGTATTCCGGGCTTCGCCGGGAGACGGAAGAAGTTCTGGAGCGCGTCCGTCTGGCGGATCGCCCGGACGTCCTCGCCTCCGAGCTTTCGTATGGGGAGCAGCGGCAGCTGGAGCTTGGGATCACGCTCGCCACCTCCCCGAAGGCGCTGCTTCTCGACGAGCCGACGGCGGGGATGTCGGCGAGCGAGACGAACGAGTTGGTGGAGATGCTCTCGGCGCTTCCCGAAGGAATAACGCTCCTCATCGTCGAGCACGACATGGACGTGGTGGCGGCGCTCGCCGGGCGCATCATCGTCCTGAACTTCGGGAAGGTCATCGCCGACGGCGCGCCGGAGGAGGTCCGCAAGGACGAGGAGGTCCTCGCCGCGTACCTGGGGGTCGAATTGGAGACGCCGGATGCTTGAGCTGAAAGACGTTCACGCCCACTACGGCAGCAGCCACATCCTGCAAGGAGTCGCTTTGAAGGTCGAGGCCGGAGAAGTCGTCGCCCTGCTCGGGAGAAACGGCGTGGGCAAGACCACGACGATACGGACCATCATGGGGCTCATGCCTTCGAGCGGGGGAGAAGTCCGCTTCGCCGACGCCTTCGTCGAAGGAGAGCCCTCGTACAGGCGGGCGAAGCGGGGGATGGGGCTCGTGCCGCAGGGGCGTGGAATCTACCCGAACCTCAGCGTGAAGGAGCAGCTACTTCTCCCGCCCAAACGCAAGGACTCCCCTTCGCAGTTGAGCCTCGAAGAGATATACGACCTCTTCCCGCGCCTCAAAGAGCGCGAGCGCAACAGCGGAAACCAGCTCTCGGGCGGCGAGCAACAGATGCTCTCGATGGCGCGGGCGCTGCGGGCCAACCCCGAGTTACTGCTCCTCGACGAACCATCCGAGGGGCTGGCGCCGAAGATGGTGAGTTTGGTCGGAGAAGTGCTGCGCGACATCAAGCGGCGCGGTTTCTCGACCCTGCTCGTCGAGCAGAACCTCGGCCTCGCTTTGGCTGTGGCGGATCGGGTATACATCATGAACAAGGGAAGGATCGTCCACGAATGCCCGGCGGCTGAACTGGCCGAAGACAAGGAAACACAACACAGATTGCTGGGAGTCTAAAGGGGGTAACATGGAAGTCTTTATAGGCGGCGAGTTTGTGAACTACTCGAAGCTGGAGCGAACCGATATCTCCAGCCCGGCCGACGGCGCGGAAGTCGATTCCGTCCCGCAAGCCGGACCAGACGAAGTGGACGAAGCCGTGAAGGCCGCCCACGAAGCCTTCAAGGAATGGAGCGAGGTTCCGGCGGGCAAGCGAGGCGCGCTGCTCCAGCAAGCCGCCGACGCCGTGATGGGAGCGGTGGATGAACTTGCTCCGCTCCTGACGAGCGAGCAGGGCAAGCCCTTGCGGGAGGCGAGGCTCGAAATACGGCGCTTCGTCCACACCTTAGAACACTACGCGGGGCTCGCCAAGAACATCCGGGGCGGGTACGTGCCGGATCTGGACGAAGACACCTACGGCATGATCGTGCGCCGCCCGCTCGGGGTGATCGGGGCGATAGTCCCCTGGAACTTCCCGACGACGCTGCTCGGCAACAAGCTCGGTCCGGCGCTGATCACCGGCAACACCGTCGTCGCCAAACCCGCCGAGACGACGCCGCTGACGACCATCCGCATCGCGGAGATCATGCACAAAGCCGGTCTCCCCGCCGGAGTCTTCAACGTCATCAGCGGCAAAGGCTCCGTCGCGGGGGAGGCCCTTATAAAACATCCCCTCGTACGCAAGATCGGCTTCACCGGCTCGACGCCCGTCGGGAAGAACGTGATGGCGGGGGCTTCGGAGACGCTCAAGCGCGTGACGCTCGAACTCGGCGGCTCGGACCCGATGATCG
>JBOHBL010000870.1:0-3102 GCA_050698295.1 Rubrobacteraceae bacterium
TAGAGACGTGGCATGCCACGTCTCTACACCTGAACTGTAGATTCAGGCGAAACCTCTACTAAAAGATGAAGGACCCTGTCTTGTAACGGGGTCCTTTTTGGTCCATGCTGGGAGGTCATGGTGGAGCGGCGGGGAAACATGAGGAGTGTTCCGACGGGGGGCGACGCTTCCCGGGTGCCGCCGCACGACCTGGATTCCGAGCGGGCGGTGATCGGGGCGATGCTCGTCTCGGAGAGCGCGGTGGCTGCGGTGGCGGAGCGGCTCGCGGCGGAGGACTTTTACTCCGAGACGCACCGGGTCATGTATCGGGCGATGATGCAGCTCTATTCGCGCGGGGATCGCATAGACCAGATCACGCTCTCCAACGAACTTCGCAGCGTTGACGAGTTCGAGAAGATAGGCGGTCGCGCCTACATCTTCAGCATCGTCGAGAGCGTGCCCACGGCGTCGAACGCGGCCCGCTACGCCGACATAGTCCGCGGCAAATCCCTCCTGCGCTCCATCATCGACGCGGGCAGCCGCATCACCGAAGACGCTTTCCGCGAACCCGAGAACGTCAGCGACGCCCTCGACTCGGCGGAGCAGCTCATCTACAACATCTCGAACCGCTCCCTGAGGGACCACCTCTCGCCCGTTTCAGAGCTTGCGCCGGGGGCTTTGGAGATGATACAGGCCCTCTACGAACACGACGGCGAAATCACCGGTGTGGAGACCGGCTTCGAAGACCTCGACCGCCTCACGACCGGATTCCACAAGAGCGACCTCGTCATCCTCGCCGCGAGGCCAGCCATGGGGAAGTGCCTTGCGGCTGACTCGGAGATAGTTCTCGATGACGGCAGTATCGCCACCATCGAGGAAGTGTACGAGAAGCGCCGAGGGCGTTTGATGACGCTTGGCGGGGGTTTGAAGTTCGGGTGGACCAGACCGAGCGCTTTCGTTGACGATGGGATAAAGCCGGTCTTCCGGGTGACGACGCGGCTCGGGCGGGAGATCGAGACCACCATCACGCACCCTTTCCTTACCTTCGATGGCTGGAAGAAGCTCGGTGAGATCCCGGTTGGGGAGAGGATCGCCGTCCCGCGCCGGATGCCCGTCTTCGGGAGCGAGCCGCTCGGGGAACACAGGATTAAGCTGCTGGCGTACATGATCGGGGACGGTTGCATGACCGGAGGCAACCCTCGCTTCACGAACGGAAACGCCATCGTTCGGGAGGATTTCCGCGATGCCGTGAAACGGTTCGGTGGTCTCCTCGTCCGGGAATGCGACTCGAACGGGACGAGGACTCCGACCCTTCGCGTGGCTTCGGATGAGGCGCGCAGGCGGGACTTCGCCCGCTCTGTAGACGAAGCCGTTGGCGGCTTGCCGTATTCGGCGGCTCGTCTGGCCGGGAAGCTCGGTGTCTCGCCCGCTTCCATAACTAACTGGAGGAGTGGCGTTACCGTCCCGGCTGAAGAGGTTTGCTCCAGGCTCGCGAGCTTGCTCGAAAAGGAAGGAGTGACGCTCGGCCTCGACTCCACGGCCCGGAAGAACGCGCCGAACGCGCTCGCCGGTTGGCTCCGCGACCTGGGGTTGTGGGGAGCCGGCGCGCGGGAGAAGTTCGTGCCGAGAGCCGTGTTCCGGGCTCCGAGGGAGGAAGTCGCTCTCTTCCTCAACCGGCTCTTCGCCACGGATGGATGGGCTTCGTTGCTCGCCAGCGGCCAGGCTCAGGTCGGGTATTGCACTGTCAGCGAGAGGCTCGCCCGGCAGGCGCAGCATCTCCTTTTGCGGTTTGGGATCATCCCGTCTCTGAAAAAGCGGTCGGTGAGGTATCGCGGAGAGCGTCGGATCGCGTACCAGCTCGACATCACGGGCCGGGACTCGATCCTCGCCTTCATCGAGGAGATCGGAATCTTCGGCAAGGAGGAGGCTGTCGAGGCCGTCGCGCTCGCCCTCACGGAGAGACAGCCTCACTCGAACCGGGATCTCATCCCCGCCGGAGCGTGGGGACGTATCGGCGAGTCCCTCGGAGGCGAGTCGTGGGCTTCTCTGGCGCGGCGAATGGGACACGGCGCGGGACACAACTTCCACGTCGGGAGCCGCATGCTCTCGCGTTCCAGGATTCTAGCTTTCGCGGACGTCCTCGACGACCGGAAGCTCCGCGAGATGGCCGAAAGCGACGTTTACTGGGATGAGATTGTCAGCGTCGAACCGCTCGGTCCAAAGCAAGTCTACGATTTGACCATTCCCGACACCCACAACTTCGTCGCCAACGATGTCTGCGTCCACAATACCGCCTTCGCTCTCAACGCCATCTGGCACGTATCCGGCGAAAGAAAGCTGCCGGTGGCGATCTTCTCCCTTGAGATGAGCAAGGAGCAACTCGTCCAGCGCCTCATAAGCCAGACGACGAGGATCCCCACGCAGGCGCTCCGCAGCGGCAACGTGAAAGCCGAGGATTGGCCGAAGCTCCTTCGGGGGGTCGGGCAGGTTTCCGAAGCCCCGATCTGGATCGACGACACCGCCGGGACGAACCTGATGGAGATGCGCGCGAAGGTGCGGCGCCTTGCGAGCCAGTTGCAGGCGAGGGGGGAGACTCCTCTCTCGCTCGTCGTGGTGGACTACCTCCAGCTCATGATGGGCGCCAACCGCGAGAACCGCCAGCAGGAAATAGCCGAAATATCCCGCGGCCTCAAAGTCCTCGCCCGCGACCTCGACGTGCCGGTTTTGGCGATAGCCCAGCTCTCCCGCGCCGTCGAGGCCCGCCACGACAAACGCCCGCTCCTCTCGGACCTTCGTGACTCGGGATGTTTGACGGGAGATTCCAGGGTCTTCCTGCCGGACGAGGGCGTCTACCGGAGGATGGATGAGCTGGTTGGTAAAAGAGGCTTTCGGGTGGTGGCGTTGAATCCCGCGACCTGGATGCTGGAGCCTCGGGTGGTCACGAACTCCTTCTCGACCGGGCGAAAGGAGGTGTTCGAGATCTCCACCCGCCTCGGGCGGCGCATCCGGGCGACGGCGAACCACAAGTTCCTCGCCGTGGACGGATGGAGGCGGCTCGACGAACTGGCCGAGGGCGTCAGGCTGGCGATGCCGCGTCGGTTACCGATTGCCGCGACGCAGACC
>JBOHBL010000871.1:0-1208 GCA_050698295.1 Rubrobacteraceae bacterium
TAGTAGCTAACCGTGCAGCCTTGCAATGCCGGGGCAAAATGCCGAGCGCTTCCGCATCCCAGATCGAGAATCGAAAACGGGCGCGCAGCATAACGTTTCTTGATGAGACTAGCGACGTCGCGATAAATCTCATTGTGAAACATGTAGTTGAGATCGAGCACCCGATCGTAAATCGACCAGGCATTGAAAAATTCTTTTACCGCTTCGTTATTCATCAGGCTCGTCCGGGCTGTATATCCCGCAAATTGTTTGACCGGTCATTACGGATGAAAAACCCCGCTCGGCCATTCTAACTCCAAAAAATGCGTTTGAAATTCCTATTCCGAGACAGAGCGATGATCAGAATTGTCGAAACGCGAAGACTCGCGCGATGGATCCTCGCGGCGGGCGCGGTTCTAGCAGCGGCGTGCGCGAACAAGACGGCGCCACCGGATGTCGCGAGCCCTTGGAATCCGGTGCAGAACCCCGTGCCCCTTCATCCGCTCGATCCGCTCACGTCCGGTGAGCTCGAGTCGGCGGTGAACGTGTTAAAAGCGGCCGGAAGGCTCGCCGAAGGCATGCTCTTTCCGATCCTCGTCCTTCGCGAGCCGCCGAAGGCAGAGGTGCTCGCGCGTCGCGAAGGCGATCCGGTTCGCCGCGAAGCCTTCGCCGTCGTCCTCGATCGCAAGGCGAGGCAGACCTTCGAAGCCGTGGTCGATGTCAAAGCCTCGTCGCTCCTCGCCTGGAACGAGGTGAAGGGCGTCGAGCCGGGCGTTCTCATCGAGGAATTCGATTCACCGAAGGCGATCGTCCGGGTCGATCCGCGCTTTCAAGCAGCGATGAAGCGGCGCGGCATCGAAGATCTCGACGGCGTGCAGATCGACACGTGGGCCGCGGGCCTGCTCGCCCCCGAAGAGCGCGCGTCGGGCCTCCGGCTTCTGCGCTGCATCTTCTACTACCGCGGGACGAGCTCCACGAATCCCTACTTTCGGCCCATCGAAGGCATCGTCGCCACCGTTGACATCGCCAACGGACGGGTGGTCGACTTCGTCGACTCGGGCGTCGTCCCGTGGGTGAAGACGTCAGGCGATCTCGACGAAAAGAGCGTCGGTCCGCTCCGCGAGGCGCTGCGACCTTTGCGCTTCGTTCAACCCGAAGGCCCGAGCTTCGAGATCCACGGACACGAGATCCGCTGGCAGAAGTGGCGCGCGCGCGTAGCGCTCCATCCG
>JBOHBL010000872.1:0-3558 GCA_050698295.1 Rubrobacteraceae bacterium
TCGACAGCTTCGTTAATAGGGATCGCCGTCCGATAGGCAACGGGTACATTTCGGCCCATTGGCGGACGGCTTCGTCCTTGACTACAGATAGATGCTTCTCGGCCCACAGTTTCGTACTCGCCTCGAAGAACTCCCCGTAGCATACGTGAGCGGGCCAACGGCTTCTATCGAGTAACACCCCTTCCGGGTCGGAAATCAAATCGGTACAGGGAGGCGTTTTCGCGTCCGTGAGGTTTTTCGGCAAAGGCTCGAAGTCCACGAAATCCTTATCCCCTAAACGCTTCATTCGCGGCCACTCGACGTACATCCTCAAATCCATGTTGGGCTGCAAGCGATCCGCTTCGTGATCCCAATGGAAATGTAAGGAACATTCGTACATCTCCGATCCGTTTCTCATACATATATTCTACTCCGTCCTATTGTGTCCTCGCCAGCCGTTCCGGGTGGTAGCAATGCGGTGGCAGTAGCGATAGGACGGAGCCGGACACAGCAGGATACTCGCGTCCTCGAAGGAGCCGAAATCCCTTTATTCAAGCCGGATTCCCTAACATGATAGGATGTATTAGGATATAGGAGCGAGGACTCAAAATCCGGTGGGCGCAAGCCCGTGTGGGTTCGAGTCCCACCTCCGGTACCATCTAAAAGTCCCGCAAAAGCGTGGTTTTTGCTTTCATCGTCGTGAGATCTCGGCTCCTCTTTTCTCGCCCTCTGGTGACACTCTTGGTGATAACGGGTTCGAGATAAGGCTAGTGGAAGAGGACGGAATCCATCGCCTCGGCAGTGACCTCGTGGGCGAAGTATGCACAGCATATCTACTGTATTGCCAGAGATTTACCGCAATGATAGGCTACGGCTGGTGGAAACGACGATGGAGGAGTGGCTCATGGACTGTGCTGTTTCGATGGGGATGAGCTTTGCTCTTTCCGGGGAGCATCGGGAGCTTCAGGCGAAGGCCGCGGCCTTTACCGAGGAAGTTCTGTTCCCGCGCGAGATGGAGTGCGAGGAGAACGAGGGGCTTTGCGGGGAGAGTCTGGCGAGGATCAACCGGGCGGTGCTCGACTGGGGGTTCAATGCGGTCAATCATTCCAAAGAGGATGGGGGGCAGGGTTTCACGGCATTCGAGCAGATGCTGCTCAACGAGCAGATAGGCAAGGCCACGGGCGCGTTGTGGAACCTTGTCTTTCAGCCGGCCTCTTCGATGCGGTTCTGTAATCCGGAGCAGAAGCGGGAGTATCTGGCGCCGACCTGCCGGGGCGAGCGGCGGGAGGCGTACGTTATCACGGAGCCGGAGGCGGGCTCGGACGTGCGCGGCGCGCGGACGCGGGCCGACAGGCGCGACGGCGGTTTCGTCATCAACGGGGAGAAGAATTTCACCGACGGCGCCGGAGCGGATTATCTGCTCGTCCACGCGCATGTGGATGGCGATCCGGACAGACCGACCATATTTTTCGTGGACAAAGACCTGCCCGGCGTGCGCGTAAAGCGCGTCCCGAAGTTCACCCACCACTACGTCTGGGGACACCCGCAGTTCGTCTTCGAGGATGTGGTGGTCGGCGAGGACAAAATTCTCGGTGGAATCGGGGAGGGCTTCGACCTGACCAAAGACTGGTTCGTCGAGGCGCGGCTCGGTATCGCGGCGAGGTGCGTGGGCGCGGCGACCCGGGCGACCGAGGTAGCCAACGAGTTCGCCGCGGAGAGGCATCAGTTCGGGCAGGCGATACGAGACTTCCAGGCCATCGAGTTCATGCTCGCGGACATGGCGGTCGAGATCATGGCTACCAAGAGCATGGTCTACAGGGTGTGCTGGGAGGCCGCGCAGAACCCGGACCCGAAACTGGCCCACGCCCACGCGGCCGCCGTCAAACTTTACGCCTCGGAGATGGTCGGGAGGGTGTGCGACCGGGCCGTCCAGATCATGGGCGGAAGGGGATACATGCGCGAGAACCCCGTCGAGCGGCTCTGGCGCGACGTGCGGGTGGATCGCATCTGGGAGGGCACCTCCGAGATACAGCGCGTCATAATCGGAGGCCAGATCAAAAAACGCGGCCTCGACGTATACACCGGTTGGTAACCGATGAACGCGAAGCAAGAGAACCTGAAGCGCCTTCTCTCCCCGCGGCATATCGCTCTCATCGGAGGCAGGGAGATGGCGGGCGCGGTTCGGAACTGCGAGGCGTTGGGATACGAGGGCGAAATACGGGTAGTCAACCCGAAGCGCGAGGAGATCTCCGGCCAGAAATGCTACCCGTCCGTCGCCGACCTGCCCGAAGCGCCCGACGCGGCTTTCGTCGGCGTCCGGCGGGAGCTGGCCGTCGAGGTCGTCCGCGAACTCGCCGAGCGCGGCGCGGGCGGCTGCGTGTGCTACGCCGCGGGCTTCGCCGAACTCGGCCCGGAGGGCGAGGCTCTACAAAAAGAGCTGGTGGCCGCCGCCGGAGCGATGGCGCTGGTCGGCCCGAACTGCTACGGGCTGCTCAACTACCTCGACGGGGCGGCGCTGTGGCCGGACCTGCACGGCGGGGAACGCGTCGAGAGAGGCGTCGCCATCGTCAGCCAGAGCGGCAACGTGAGCCTGAACGTGACGATGGCTGACCGCTCCCTGCCTCTCACCCACGTCATAAGCATCGGCAACCAGGCGGTGTTGGGGATTGGGGATTACGTGGAAGCCCTGATCAAAGACCGGAAGGTCGAGGCCATCGGGATGTACGTCGAGGGCATAGACGATGTTCCCGGCTTCGGCCGCGCCGCTATAGCCGCGCTGAAGAAAGGGGTTCCGCTCGTCGCCCTCAAGTCGGGGACCTCGAGGCTCGGAAGCCGGATCACACTCAGCCACACCGACTCGCTCTCGCACCCGGACGAGCTGTACACGGCCCTCTTCGAGAGGCTCGGCGTCGTCCGCGTTGACTCGGTGCCCGCGCTCCTGGAGACGCTGAAGCTGCTGGCGATATCGGGTCCTCTGGAAGGAAGAAAGCTCGGCGTCCTGGCCGCCTCCGGAGGCGACTCGGCGATGTTCGCGGACCTCGCGTCTCCGGCCGGTCTGAAGATGCCGCAGTTCGACGAGGACCAGACCGCGGCTCTGCGAGACCAGCTCGGTGGCTTCGCCAGCGTCTCCAACCCCCTCGACTACAACACCGCCGTGTGGGGCGATCGGGCGGAGCTGGAGCGTTGCTTCGCCACAGTCATGGAAGGCGACTTCGACGCGACGCTCTTGACCCTGGACTATCCGCGACCGGGCACCGGAGATAAAGACCCCTGGGACGCCGCTGCCGACGGACTCATCGCGGCTCGAGAGCGAACCGGCAAGCGCGCGGTTGTGCTGAGCAACGTCCCGGAGCTGCTGCCGCGGGAGGCTCGCGAACGACTGCTGGCGGGCGGCGTAGCGCCGCTTCAGGGTTTACGGGAAGCCGTGACGGCTCTTCGCGGAGCGGCGTGGTACGGCGAGAAGCGGCGGGAGGTCCTGGCGGAAGGCGCGCCCGAAAACCTGGTTCCGGTAAGCCCCGGTCGCGAGCCGGCGTCGCCGCGCTTTCTGGACGAGTGGGAGAGCAAGCGCCTCCTCGCCGC
>JBOHBL010000873.1:0-8107 GCA_050698295.1 Rubrobacteraceae bacterium
TCCTCGTCGAGGCCAGGGACGCTGCCGCGCACGTCGAGGACGACCGTGCTCACTTTCAGGCTGTCGAGGTCGAGTACGCAGTTCGCGCTCACGTTAAGCTCGTCCGGCGGGTTGCCGCCCTCGCCGAGGACGTTCGAGAAGGCCATCGCGTAGCAACTCGCGTGGGCGGCGGCGATCAACTCCTCCGGGCTGGTGTTTCCCGCCGGGTCTTCCGCCCTCGTCGCGAAACTGACCGGGCTTTGCTTGAGAACTCCGCTCGACGCGAGGTCGAACGTACCCGACCCGCTCTGGAGATCCCCACTCCATCTTACGTTGGCCTGTCTCTCGGCAGTCGCCATATACTTCCTCCTGTCTTCGGTTGACTCCTGTTCCAAACCAATACTACATAACGTGTAGGTTTGGCGATAGTGTCTTTCCCAAAAGCGCGGGAAGTTAATCTTCGTCGGGAAGCGACCAAACTACCCCTCTTTCGCGGCCTCCTCGAGCTTGCTCCGGTAGCCGGGGGCTTCGAGCTTTATTCCCTCGCTGCGCGTGATCCTGCCGGAGAAAAGGAAGCTCGTCTGCCTGAGCGAGGCTTCGAGGTCGAAGGGATCGAGCGCGGATGTCGCGTCTTTGGGAACGACGACTTTGTACCACCGCAACGCCGCGCTCGCCGCCGTGTAATGGACGCAAATGTTGGCGACCGTCCCGCAGATAACGAGCGTGTCCACGCCCCAGAGCCGCAGGAAGTGGTCGAGGTGCGTCGCATAGAAAGCGTCGTAACGGACTTTCCGTATGACCGTCTCGTCTTCGCGCGGCGCAAGTTCGTCCACTATTTGCCAGCCCCAGGAGCCTTCTCGCGCATGCTCCGGCCAGATGTTCCATTCGGGGTCGCCGTCCGAATGCGTGTCCTGGGTGAAGACGACCTTCATATTGTTCTCGCGGGCGAGGTCGAGGAGGCTCTTTATGTTCTGAACCGTCCCTTCCGCGTCCGGGACGACGAGCGAGCCGCCCTCTTTCACGAAGTCGTTTTGCATGTCCACGACGACGAGCGCGGTCTTCGCCGGATCGAGCCGGACTTCCTCGTGGACCTCGTATTCCGGAACTTCTATGGAGCGAGACATACCCACCTCTTTCGACTAGCTCGATGAGGTTTCTATTTTAGCCGGGATAGCTGACGAAACTTTGAGAGGACGCGAATAGCGAATCGCAAGTAGTATTTTTCTTTGTTCGCTACCGACTATTCACTTTCCGCGTCTTTTCCCGACTCCCAGCATCTCTCAGGCGCTCTGCGCCCGGCCCCCGAGATACAAATCGGCGACCTTCGGATCGTCGAGAAGCTCCTCGCCGGAACCGGTGAAGCGGTTCTGGCCCATCTCCAAAACGTAGCCGCGGTCGCTCACGTAGAATTGTGTTGCCAGAGAGCCATTGCGCGGAGGGTAGTTTGGCTAACAATCCGTTGTTCGAAGTCTTCGGGTTTCCTCCCGATGACATGACTGAGGAGGCAAAGAGGCACAGGGAGAAGAAGCTCTGTCCTTTCAACAACAAGGTTCTCGAATGCACAAAGGACAAAGCGGGAGATCCGCTCGGCGTCTGCAGCATCGTGGATCGCGACTCATCCACTATTATTTGCCCGATACGTTTTCGTCAGAATTGGAGGGTTGCCGCCGACGCGGCTGAGTTCTTCGGTTTCTCACCCGGTTCATGGACCGTCATGCGAGAGGTCCGGCTCAACGACAAGAACGGGCGTTCCGCCGGAAACATCGATCTGGTTATCGTTGATCGCGACGAGCGTGGACGGCTCAGAGACTTTGGCTCCGTGGAGGTTCAGGCCGTTTATATTTCAGGCAATGTTCGCCGACCATTCGAACACTACATGAACGATCCGGAAGGACGCCAGAACATGAACTGGACGGCCACCCAGGTCCGGGCCGATTATCTATCATCATCTCGTAAGCGGCTCATGCCGCAACTGATCTACAAAGGCGAAATACTCAAAGCGTGGGGTAAAAAGCAGACCGTAGCGATACACAGAACTTTCTTCGAGACCCTACCCAAACCTCCGACCGTCTCCCGCGAAGAGGCGGAGATGGCATGGTTCGTATACGACCTCTCCCATAATTCCGCAACCGGCGGGTACGGCCTCACTTTAGTCGATACCGTTTACACGGAATTCGAACCGGCGCTCTTGAAGATCACTTCGCCGGAGCCCGGCCCGGTGAATGACTTTGTCGAGGTTCTTCAAAGGCGTCTCGACAAAGAGAGGAGTTCTTCCGAGGCTTGGATTAATCGGCCCAGGAAAGATCGCGGCCAATGAGCAGTTCCGTCATCTTTGCGTGGTGGGTGTTTTTCATCGCGATTTCGCGGGTGTCGAAGTCATGCTCGGCGGCCAGAGAACGTATTTGCTCATCGTTATCGTAGGTCATAAGAAAATCGCCGGAGAGCCTGCTTGCCGTCTCGAAGAGCGTTGCGTGATCCAGCGCCCAGTGATTGTAAAGACGCTTTGCCGCCAGGGTATACGGCGGGTCTATAAAGAACACGAAATCCGACCGACCGGCGAAATCTTCCATGATTTCCAGACCATCGCCGTGGATGAAAGTTATCCGCTCTCTTATGCCGGCTATGTCGAGGATGCGCTTCTTCAAGGTCTCCGGGTACCACCTCGAAGAGATGCCCCGGCCATTCTCACCGGCTTTGACCAGGCTGGCTCCGGGCGCGAGAATGCCGCCGCGGTTGACCCGATTCTTGAGGATCGTGAAAAAGGCCGTTTCATAGACGGAGGCGGGAGATGAGTTCAGAACTTCCCGCACAGCGGGCAAAGACAACTCGAACGTGACGATCTTCTCCGAGAGCCACTCCGCCCCGCCCGACTCTTCGATGATCACACGCCAGACAGCGGCCAACTGCTCGTCCAGCTCAACCATCACCACCCTCTCCGCCAACCCCTCGAAGGCTGCGGTAAGACCGACTATCCCTCCCCCGGCGAATGGTTCCACAAGTCCGCCGGGCCGGGGATTCTTGCCGGACAGCCAGCGTCTGATGCGCGGCACCAGCCACGTCTTCCCCCCAGGATAACGGAACGGGCTGCGCTGCGGAACCGAGGCGACGTTGATGATCCTCTGATTATCTTCAAATAGCGGAAGCTGCTCCATACTCAACATCTTACGCCGGAGATCATGTAATTTCTATTCTTAATTCGAGAATCTCTTGTTCGGGATGCCGCTCCTCAGGCGCTCTGCGCCCGGCCTCCGAGATACAAATCCGCGACCTTCGGGTCGTTGAGAAGCTCCTCTCCAGGACCGGTGAAGCGGTTCTTGCCCATTTCAAGGACGTAGCCCCGGTCGCTCATGGCGAGGGCGCGTTTGGCGTTCTGCTCGACCATCAGGATGGCGACGCCTTTGGAGTTGATAAGCTGGATGCGGTCGAAGATGACGTCCACGTTGGCGGGCGAAAGTCCCGCCGACGGCTCGTCGAGAAGGAGGAGCGAGGGCTGGAGCATCAACGCTCTCGCGAGCGCGACGAGCTGACGCTGTCCGCCGGACATCGTGCCCGCGCGCTGGCTGCGGCGCTCGGCCAGCACCGGGAACCACTCGAAGAGCTCTTCGTATCGTTCCTTGACGACCTTCGGACGGAGGTACGCGCCCATCTCCAGGTTCTCTTCGACGGTGAGGGTCGGGAAGACGTTCTCGGTCTGCGGGACGTAGCCGATGCCCGCCTCGACGAGTTTGTGCGTCGGGAGGCCGGCGACTTCCTCGCCTTTGAAAGAGACCTTCCCTCCGCGCACGGGAACCAATCCAAACAGGCTTTTTATGAGGGTGGATTTGCCGGCTCCGTTCGGGCCGATGACGCTCACCAGTTCGCCGCTCACGACCTCCACGTCGCAGCCCTGGACGATGTCCACGTCGGGGACGTAGCCCGCCCGCAGGTCGCGCGCTTCGAGAAGGAGTCCGTTACTCTCGGCCATCGGCGGGCTTCCCTTCCAGGACCTCGTCTATCGCCTCGTCCACCGCGCCGCCGCCGGTGCCCAGGTAGGCGTCTATGACCTCCTGGTTCTGGCGGACCTCGTCGGCGGAGCCCTGCGTGATGACCCTGCCGTTGGCCATCACGATCACGTGCTCGGAGACGCGCATCACCACGTCCATGTCGTGCTCGACGAGGACGAAGGTCATGCCGCGGTCGCGAAGCTCGCCGACGTGTTCCAGCAGTCTTGCTCCGAGCGTCGGGTTTATTCCGGCCATCGGCTCGTCCAGCAGGATCATCTTTGGCTCCATCATCAAAGCTCGCGCGAGCTCGAGGAGCTTTCGCTGTCCTCCCGACAACGTCGCCGCGTAGTCGTCTTTCTTGTCTATCAGGTTGAAGAGTTCGAGGAGTTCGATGGCCTTCTGGTTGTTCTGTTTCTCCTGTTTTTGGATGAGCCAGGGCACCACCCAGGCGGCGAACATCCTCTCGCCCGCCTGTCCCGGAGCGGCGATCATCATGTTCTCGAGCACCGTCATCTTGCCGAGCGACTTCGTCAACTGGAACGTGCGGACGAGACCGCGTTTGGCGATGGAGTGCGGCGGCTTGCCCCGGATCGAGTTGCCATCGAAGAATATTCTTCCGCCGTCCGCTTTATAGAAACCCGTCACGACGTTGAAGAGGGATGTCTTTCCGGCGCCGTTGGGGCCGATGAGGGCGGTTATTTTGCCTGGTTCTATCTCCAGCGTGGCTCCGTCCACGGCCTTGATGCCGCCGAAGCTCAATTGCAAATCTTCCACTTTCAGGATCGCGTCACTTATCGAGAACCATCTCCTCCCGGCTGCCAAGTATCCCCTGGGGCCGCAATATGATAATCAGCATGATGAGAGCGCCGATCCCGATCTGGCGCAAATACGCCTCCTCCGCCCCCGAGACGATCTCGCTTGGGATAAACAACGTCCCGTTGAAGATCGCCCAGAAGATGATCGAACCGAGTATCGGCCCAAGATGCGTCCCCATCCCGCCCAACATCATTATCGTCCACGCCTGGAAGGTAACGAGCGGCAAATAACTGATCGGCGTCAGACTCCCGAGGTCCATCGCGAATAAAACGCCGGCCAATCCCGCTATCGCCGCCCCTATGGCGAAGGACTGTATCTTGTACGCCGTGACGTTCTTGCCAAGAGCGCGGACGGCGTCCTCGTCCTCCCGGATCCCCTTAAGAACCCTCCCCCACGGGCTGCGGAGCAGAAGGAAGAGAAGCACTCCCACCACGATCACCGCCGCCCAGACTATGACGAGCAAATACTGTTGCGGGTCCAAAAACCCAAGCCCGATGTCCTCGCGCAGAAAGTAGAACTCGTTGGAGTAGCCCCGGATGCCTCGGGGACCGCGGGTCAGTTCCGTCACGCCGGGGCCGCTCTGGAGGACGAGGCGGAAAATTTCGCCGATGGTGATGGTGACTATCGCCAGGTAGTCCGTCCTGAGCCGGATGGCCGGCAGAGCGACCACGACCCCGAGAACGGTTGCCGCGACCATCGCGGCGATAAAGCTCGGCAACAGCCCCACCTCGAACTGCGTGACCAAGATGCCCATCGTGTACGCGCCTATCGCGAAGAACGCCACGTGCCCGAAGTTGAGGAGACCGGTGTAGCCCCGGTGGAGGTTGAGTCCCTGGGCCAGGAGGGCGAAGATGCCCGCCGTGATGAGGACGGTCTCGAAGTACGCGATCATAACGCCCGCTTTCTACCCACGATGCCCTGCGGGCGAACGAGGAGGACCAGGATCAGGACGAGGAACGCGACCGCCGTCTTCAAGTCCGCGGGTATCCCGATGATCGAATGCGTCGCCATCTCCTGCGCCACCCCGATGACGAGGCTCCCGATCATGGCCCCGTAAGCCGACCCGATGCCGCCGAGGATGACCCCGGCGAAGATGAGGAGCAGCAAAAACCATCCCATGTTCGGGAAGACCCGTCCCTGGAGTCCGAGGAGGATGCCCCCGTACGCCGTCAACGCCCCGGCGATCAGCCACGTATAAAGGATCACGCGGTTGACGTTGATGCCGCTCGCCTCCGCGAGGTCTTTGTTGTCCGAGAGGGCGCGCATCGCGGTACCTATGCGGGTCTTCTGGAGCATCAGCCCGGTGCCGACGAGGGCGACCGCGCTGGCGAAGACGATGAAAATATCCTCCGGGGTGAGGGCGAAGAACCCGAAGTCGATCCGCTCGGAGACCGGCCCGTAACGCTGGACCCCCTCCCCGAAGACCCAGAAAATGATGTGGCGCAAAACGAGCGCGAGCCCGATGGAGATTATGAGCAGGTTGACGTTTGAGGTCCCGCGGTCGCGCATCGGCTTCCAGAGGACTTTCTCAAGTCCGCCCATCGCCAGAGCGCCGACGGCTATCGCCGGCACCGCGGCGACGTAGAGAGGGAACCCCAGTATCACGAAGACCACCGCCGTGTAGGCTCCCAGGGTCAAGAAGTCGCCGTGGGCGACGTTGATGAGCCCCAGCACCCCGAAAACGAGCGAGAGCCCGACGGCGGCGACGGCGATCACCGAGCCTATGACTATGCCGTTCACGAACAACTGAAATGCTTCTTGCAAACTTCCCTCTTCCTGCCACCGTAACGCGGGATAACGTGGTGAATTCTCCCTTTATCGCCATCCTCTGTCAACAGCGTGACGAAAACGACGGTTGCCGGAGAATTGCACACTGCTGTAATATTGACACGGTACGTCACTGGCTTGTGGGGTTTGTTCCGGACGCGCATCCCGTCGCCGGAGCATCCGAATTTGGAAGGAGGCATATGCCTTTGAGAAGTAAAGGGAAGCTGCCACTGCTCACAACGCTGCTTGCGGCGTCGCTCGTTCTAGGAGCGTGCGGCGGTGGAGGCGAAGGCAACGGCGGAGAAGGCGACGGCGAAGACGCGCTTTCGATGACCCTCGGGACGATCCTGCCCCTCACCGGCGACCTCGCCGCGGTAGGTCCGTCCATGCAAAACGGCGCGACTCTGGCCGTCAACGAGATCAACGAGTGCGAGACGATAGACATAGAGCAGATAAACGAGGACGGCGCGACCGACCCGAACGCCGGAGCGCAGGCGGCTGACAAGCTCATAAACACCGACGAAGCCTCCACGATAGTGGGCGCGGCGGCGAGCGCGGTCTCGTTCACGGTGGTGGACCCGGCGGTCCAGAACAGCGTCGTCCAGATTTCGCCGTCTTCGACGAGCCCGGACTTTACCGACTACGAGGACAACGGCTACTTCTTCCGCACCGTTCCCTCGGACAACCTGCAGGGTGAGATCCTGGCGCAGATCGCCGCCGACGAAGGTTACGAAACTATGAACGTCCTCGCGCTCAACGACGACTACGGTCAGGGCATCGCCGACACCTTCAAGGGCGCTTTCGAGGGTACGGTCGCCCAGGACGTCGCCTACAACCCGCAGGGGACCACCTTCGACTCCGAGGCCGGACAGGTCACCGACGGAGACCCGGACGCCATCCTGGTCGTCGGCTTCCCGGAGACGGGCACCAGCATCTTCCAGGCTTTCCAGGAGCAGGGCACTCTGGGCGAGGTCCCGATCCTCATAACCGACGGTCTCGCCACCGAGGAGTTCCCGCCGGCGCTCGCCGAGGCGGGCATCGAGGCCGAGAACGTGACCGGCACCCGGCCCTTCGCCGAAGGCGCGGGCACGGAATTCTACACCGAGTCCTACACCGGGGAGTTCGAGGACGAGGAGCCCGGCATCTTCTCGGCCAACACCTACGACGCGGTGATGCTCGCGGCTCTCGCCGCCTCCGCGGCCGGCGACACGAGCGGTTCCGCAATTCAGGAAAACCTGACGGACGTCTCCGCCGAAGGCGCGGAAGTCACCGCCGAAAACATCTGCGACGCCCTGGAGCAAGCGTCGGCGGGCGAAGACATCAACTACGAAGGCGCCGCGGGCTCTCAGGACTTCGACGACGTCGGCGACGTGACCTCCGACTACGAGCTCCTCGCCATCGAAGGCGAAGAACTCAACCAGGTCGAAGTCATCCCGGCCCCCGGAAGCTGAGAAGCGCCCGGTTTCTACCGACCACCCCGGCGGTCCCTCAATGAGGGACCGCCGGGGTGGTAGGAAGAAACCGGGCGCTTCTCAGCATCCGGGGGCCGGGATGACTTCGAC
>JBOHBL010000874.1:0-8651 GCA_050698295.1 Rubrobacteraceae bacterium
GTTCGGAAGAGGACGAGGGATTGGTGACCGGGCAGGATCCCCGAGGCGGAGAGTTCGTCGAGGCGGACTCGACCGTCACCATCACGGTCGGCGAGGGCCCCGACGAGACCGATAGCGGCGGGGATGAACCTCCAGACCCCGAACCGGACCCCGTAAGCCCCGGACCCGAGCAGATACCGGTCCCGGACGTCATAGGCGAGAGCGTCGAAGAGGCCGAGCAGACGCTGGAGGACGCGGGCTTCGCCACCGACATCGAGACGGTCGAGAGCGACCAGTCTGCCGGAACGGTCGTCTGGACGGACCCTGCGGCTGGCACGCTGCTGGACCCCTCTTCGAGAGAGGTGATCGTCGGTCAGAGTTCGGGTCCTCCCGAAGTTGACGGGCAGGACCCGGTACCGCCCGAAAGTCCCGGCGAAGATCAATACATCCCCCCGGAGGAATTCAACTGAACGCTTTCCCCAGTCGTCAAACGTGAGCGACGCGCGGGAGAACCTCGTCGCCATCCTGCGCCGGGCGGCGCGGGAGCTGAGAGAGGCGGGATCTCTGGTCGAGCCGGCTGAGCGCATGGAGGAGCTGGCGAAGCAGGTGCGCCAGCCCTGCGTGGTGGCTGTGGCGGGGCGGGTGAAGGTGGGTAAGAGCACCTTCGTCAATGCCTTGCTGGGCGAGGACCTCGCCAAAGTCGGGACGACCGAGACGACCGCGACCATCAACTATTTTACTTTCGGTGAGCCGGACCCCGAACGCCCGGTTCGCTGTCACTGGCGGGGAGGGAAGGTCACCGACGAGAGCCGGGCGTTTCTGGACGGCTTGCAGGGAAACGACCTGGAGACCTTGAGGCGGGCGGACGGCATCGAACACCTGGAGTACTTCCTGCCCAATCCTGTTTTGAAGCAGATCACGCTGGTGGACACGCCGGGCACCGGGGCTGTGGTGGACGAACACGTGGACCGGACGTCGGAGTTCATGCGGCTCAACAGCGAGCTTCGCGAACGCCACGACCAGGAAACGCGGCGGCTCGGCGACACGGCGGACGCGGTCATATACCTCGTCGGGCAGGTGGCGAAGGTCACGGATCGGGCGTTTTTGCAGGAGTTCGCCGAGACGACCGGCGGAGGTTCGAGCGCGCTGAACGCCATCGGCATCCTCTCGAAGATCGAACTCCAGCCGGAGGTCATGGTCCGCCGCCACGAACTGGCCGCGAAGATTTCCTCCCAACTCGAAGACGGCCTGAACACCGTGATCCCCGTCGCAGCCGGTACCCGCCGCGCTCTGGACGGACTGCTCGATGACGACCGGGCGGGATTGAAACGAATGGCCTCCACTCTCCGGCGCATCCCGCCCGACACGCTCGAGATGCTCCTCGACGCCGAGGAGTTCTTTTGCGACCTCGATTTCCCCGATTCTCCGGTCGGTCCCGCCGAGCGCCGCGAGCTGCTGGGCGATACGAAGTGGGGTGTGTTCACCACCATAGCCCGCGTCGCGGCGAACCCGGAACTGGATCTCGACGCGGTCGTGGAGCGGCTGGAGGAGATTACCGGCTTCGAGCCGCTGTGGGAAGTCTTGAGCCGCCACTTCATCGAGCGAGGTCACATATTGCGGTGTCACAGGATCGCCCGCGACGCTCAGGAGGTCCTGAACGGCATCCGCTACGCTCACCTACCGAAACTCAGGCGGGAGATGCGGCGAGAAAAAGACCGATTGGATAAATTTCTCGACTTCATACACCGGTCGAGCGGAGACCCCGAAACAGCCGGAGAACTCGAAGAGTTTGTACGGAGCCGCCTGGACGCGGATCGCCGGGTGAGGGAGTTTGAGACGTTGTACGAAGAACTCGACGCTGAACTCGGCAGCCTCCTCGTCGAGCTTCTGGAATACAGCGAAGACTTCGAGATACTCCAGAGATTGGAAAGCTCCAACGGCGGCGATTTCTCCGAGGCCGAACTCGCCGAACTGCGCCCCCTCTTCGGTCTGTACGGCGGCGAGATCGAAAAGCGTCTGACGCCCGGAGCAGCGAACGCCGAGTACCTCGGATGGCGACAGATGTACTGGGGACGCAGGCGGGCGGAGGCGGCACGCGACACCACCGAGTATGCCGTGGCCGACCGGGCATACACCCGCTACGGCCTCATCCTCGACGAGATCCTCGACGGATAAGCGGGCCGGGTTGCCCGGTGCGGCTCGTCGGCTACAATAGAATTTTCTCGGATGCTCGAAAGGAAGTGAGACGCATGATGGATATGATGGACCGCTGCATGGACATGATGGGGTCCATGATGGGTGGCGGCATGATGGGCGGGATAGTCGTCTTTGTCGCGCTCCTCGCGCTATTCGTCTTCCTTACGGGCATGACCACGCTCGGCGCGCTCGGCGCGTGGGGCTACAGAAGACTCACGAGGTAGAACGACGCCACCCGACTCGCGGAGGCCGGGAATATGTCCCGGTCCCTTGCGCTTGCCCACCGCATCTCGTTGGCTATAATGAGATCCTATGAATCACCGGAGCACGCACACCCGAAACGCGTCGACGGCCATCGGTCGTCCAGCCTCTTCTCGAACTATCCGGCTCTAACCCGGTATTCTTTTTATTTCCAGATCACAGGCGAAAGAAGGTTGCTGATAATGGCTACGGTCAAGCTCCCCGATGGTAAAGAATTGAATGTCGAGCCGGGCGAGAAGGCGAGGGACGTCGTCGAGAGGATCGGGCCTCGCCTCCTCAAAGACGCCGTCGTAGTCAGGCTCGACGGGGAGATTAAAGACCTCGACGCTCCCGTGGAAGGCGGCGGGGATTTCGAGGTCATAACGAAGGACTCGCCGGAGGGGCTATACGTCCTCCGCCACTCTGCGGCTCACGCGATGGCGCAGGCCGTCATGGAACTCTATCCGGGGAGCAAGCTCACCATCGGTCCTCCCATACAGGACGGTTTCTATTACGACATCGAGGTGGCGGGGAGGATCTCCGACGACGACTTGTCCCGCATCGAGGAGAGGATGCGCGAGATAGAACAGCGTGACCTCCCGATTTCCCGCGAGGAGATGACGAAGAAAGAGGTCGAGGAACTATACGAAGACAACCCGTACAAGCTGGAGCTCATCCGTGACCTCGAAGAAGGTGAGATCACGGTCTACAAACAGGGAGATTTCTTCGACCTCTGCCGAGGCCCGCACGTGCCGAGTACCGGGAACATCGGGGCTTTCAAACTCCAGAATCTCGCCGGAGCATACTGGCGCGGCGACGAGAACAACACGATGTTGACTCGAATCTACGGAACCGCGTGGCCGACGGAAAAGCAATTGAAGGCGTATTTGAAACGGCTCGAAGAGGCGAGGGAGCGCGACCACCGGAAGATCGGCAAAGACCTCGAGCTCTTCACGTTCTCGCCCGACGTGGGCGCTGGCATCCCGCTCTTTTTGCCGAAAGGCGAGACATTGCGGCACCTCATGGAGAGTTACGTCCGCGAAGTGCAGACCCGGCGCGGCTACGATCACGTGTGGAGCGGGAACATAGCGAACCAGAAGCTCTACGAGAAATCCGGGCACCTAGAACACTACATAGACGACATGTTCCCTCCGATGGAAGACGGCGACACGAAGTACCGCCTCAAGCCGATGAACTGTCCGTCGCACATGATCATCTTCAACTCGCAAGCGCATTCGTATCGGGATTTGCCGGTGCGGTATGCGGAGTTCGCCACGCTCTACCGCTACGAAAAGAGCGGCCAGCTAACCGGACTCACACGGGTGCGCGCTCTCACGCAGGACGACGCGCACGTTTTCTGCACCGAGGATCAGGTCCAGGAAGAGTTCGCCAGCGCGCTCGAAATCATCCGCGAAGTCCTCGACACGTACGGCTTCACGGACTACCGCGTGCAGCTCTCGCTGCGCGACCCCGAAGGTGGGAAGTACATCGCCGACGAAGAGAAATGGGCGAGGGCCGAACAGGAGCTTCGAGACGCTCTGGAGAGAGCCGAAATCCCGTACGAGCCGGAGATTGGAGAGGCCGCTTTCTACGGCCCGAAGGCCGACTTCATGGCGAAGGACGTTTTGGGTCGGGAGTGGCAACTTTCCACCATACAGGTGGATTTCCTCCAGCCGGAGAGGCTCGGGTGCGAGTACATCGCCGAGGACGGCGAGAAGCGGACGCCCGTGTTGCTCCATCGCGCGGTCACCGGCACAACGGAACGGTTCATGGCGGTGCTCATCGAGCATTTCGGCGGGGTGTTTCCGGTGTGGTTATCGCCTGTTCGGGCCGTCGTCATCCCGATCTCCGACAAGCACCTCGAGTATGCTGGAAAGGTGAAACAGATCCTCTCCGGGCTTCGGGTCGAGGTGGACGATTCTGTGAACACGATGCAGAAGAAGATCCGGGAGAACGCGAGGCAGAAAATCCCGTACCTGCTCATCGTCGGCGACCGGGAAGCGGAGGAGGGATCGGTCAACGTGCGGAAGAGGGGGGAAGGAAAGAAGCAGGAGGCGATGAAGGTCGAGGATTTCGCTGCGCGGGTCGCGGATGAAGTAGAGGCGAAAGAATAGGGTTCGTGGACTGCTTTGGCTATGCGGAGTATAATAGCAATTGCAATGTAATCCGCGTCTGCTAAGCGGGCGCGAAGGCCGACCGGGGTGGAGTGGGCGAGTAGTTCATTTATTTCGGGCGGACTCTGAGAGGAGTGATGCACAGTAGCTTTTGAAGACGAGCCGAGGATCAACGGACAGATCCGATCCAGGCAGGTGCGGTTGATCTCGGCCAACGGAGAGCAGATGGGGGTGAAGCACATCCGCGACGCGATGGACTACGCCGAGAGGATGGATCTCGACCTCGTGGAGGTCGCCCCCGACGCGGATCCGCCAGTAGTCCGCGTTCTGGACTACGGTAAGTTCAAATACCAGAAGGAGCAGGCGAAGAAAGCCGCCCGGAAGAAGCAAGTCAACATCAACGTCCGGGAGATAAAGCTCCGTCCCAAGATCGGCGACCACGACTTCGAGACGAAGAAGGGCCACGTCGAACGCTTCCTCAGAGGCGGGGACAAGGTGAAGGTGACGATCATGTTCCGGGGCCGCGAGGTCCAGCATCCCGACCTCGGCGAGAGGTTGCTTCGCCGCCTCTCGGAGGATCTCGAAGAACTCGGGAAGATCGAGAGCCAGCCGAAGCTCGACGGCCGGAACATGATCATGGTCCTCGCCCCGAAGAAGGAGAAGGAGTCGCAAGAGGCGAGGGAGCAAAGGAAGCAGGCCGCCCGGAACTAACGCTCTCCGAACAACCTGATACAATATCGCGCTGGCTGACCGAAGTTTCGGTCGGTCGGCGTTTTTTGCGACGCGAAACGGCCTCGACTCCCGTGCCGTCAGCGTCCGAAGAAGAAGTCCATAGACGAAACGTGGAGGAAAACCCGTGCCGAAGATGAAGACCCACAAGGGCGCCGCCGGGCGCTTCGAGGTCCGCAAAAAGGGGAAGCTGAAAAGGCGCCGCAGCGGACACAACCACATCCTGGAAAAGAAGAGCCAGAAGCGCAAGCGCCGCCTGAACGCGCCGACGGTGATCCACAAGAGCGACGAGAAGCGCATCGAGCGTCTCCTGGGGGTGAAGTAGCATGGCGAGGACACCGAGAAGCGTCCACGCCCGCAAGAAGCGACGGAAGATTCTTTCTCAGGCGAAAGGGTATCGGGGAACGAAGAATAGCTCGTACAAGCGGGCGAAGGAACAGGTTTGGAAGAGCGGCGTCTATGCGTATGAGGGGCGCAAGCAAAAGAAGAGGGACTTTCGAAGTCTCTGGATCCAACGCATCAACGCCGGCGCCCGCGACCATGGCCTCTCGTACTCCCAGTTCATCCACGGTGTCAAGCTCGCCGGCATAGATTTGGATCGGAAGATACTCGCCGACCTCGCAGCCACCGAGCCGGCCCTCTTCGCCGCCGTCGCAACTCAGGCGAAGAACGCCCTCGAAGGCAAAGAGGTCGAGACGAGCATAGACGTCGAGTGGACGCCCTCCGAGCCGCAGCCGCGCACGGCTGCCAAAAAGCAAACCCCCTCCCGCTCGAAGCGAAACAAGCAAAGGCGCGAGTCCATCGCCGCCAACGCCGCCATCCCGCCCGTCTTCCGCGAGGACCGGGACGAGGAGGAGGCTGCGGAGGCTGAAGAAGTCGAAGAAGTCGAGGCGACCGAGGCCGCCGAGGAGAAGGCGGAGGAACTCGGCGTCGAGGTCGAGGACGCCGCCGAAGGCTCCGGCGAGGAAGGCCGGGTACTCGTCGAGGACGTCGAGGAGGAGGCCGCCGAACAAGGAGTCCCGAACCCGACCGATGCCGCAGCGGAGAAGGCCGGGGAACTCGATGTGGACCTCGAAGAAGTCGAAGGCACCGGGGCCGAGGGTCGCATCACCGTCGAGGACGTGGAAGAAGCCGCCGACGAGCAAGGAAAAGTCGTCGCCACCGAGACCGCGCGGAAAAAGGCCGAAGAACTAGGCGTGGATCTCGAAACCGTCGAAGGCACCGGGGCGCATGGCCGTATAACGGTCGAGGACGTCGAGAAGGCCGCGAAGGACACGGAAGGCGAGTAAACGCCGATTGGCCGCCGGGAACCCCCAGCCGCCGTTCTCCATAAAGCGGGCCGCGAAGCTGAAAACGAAAAAGCGCCGCGAAACCGAAAGATTATTTCTGGCGGAAGGCGAGGTTCTTCTCCGGGAAGCGAAAGAAGCTCCCCGGCACGTCTTCGAGGAGCCGGACGAAATAAAGCGAGTATCGTCGCTCGCGACCTCGACCGGGCCGGTCGGGGTCTTTCGTTTCGTGGATGTGCCACCGGAAAGGCTTCTTTCCGGGAGGAGTGGAGGAGTGGAGGAGTCGGGGAAGGCGAATGCGACTCCTCTCCGTCGCGTCGTGCTTTTGCATGGTGTACAGGATCCCGGCAATGTGGGGACGGTCATCCGCTCGGCTCACGCTTTCGGGGCGGGCGTGGCTTTGTCTGCGGGATGCGCCGACCTTTATAACCCGAAGACCGTCCGGGGGACGATGGGCGCGATCTTCCACGTCCCCGTCTCGCGCGAGGTGAGTTCCGTGGAATTTCTTCGCGCCGCCCGCGAAAGCGGCTTCGCTTCCGTCGCGGCGACGGTGGAGGAAGGGGAGTCGCCTCGAAATCTCCCCGGAGGGAGGCTCGTCATCGTGGTCGGGTCGGAGGGTTCGGGATTGCCGGAGGAGGTTGTCCGGGCATGTGATCTGCGTGTGACGATACCGTCCTCGGCGCCTTCGCTCAACGCCGCGGTGGCGGCCTCGATCCTGCTCTACGAGGCGCATTCCGGTGTGCTAACATAGCGCCTCATGACGGTCGCCGAGCGCATAGCTAAGCTGAGATCCCAGGCCCTCTCCGCCGTCTCCGAAGCCGCCACGACCTCCGAGTTGGAGGATGTTCGGATCCGTTTCCTCGGACGCTCGGCGGAACTCTCGGAGATAAAGAAGAGCATCGGTTCCCTCTCGCCGGACGAACGGAAAGAGGTCGGGAAATCCTCGAACCTAGCCTCGCGCGAGATCGAGGCCGCGCTTTCCGAGAAAAGAGAAAACCTCGCCATATCCGAGCGCGAGGCGAAGCTCGCCGAAGAAGCCGTGGATGTCACTTTGCCGGGAGTCCCTTTCCAAAAAGGGAATCTCCATCCGACGCAGCGCGTCATTGACGACGTGGTGGATTTCTTCGTCGGGATGGGGTACGGCGTGGCCGAGGGACCGGAGGTCGAGACGGATTACTATAATTTCACCGCGCTGAATTTCCCGGAGGGACATCCGGCGCGCAGCGAGCACGACACGTTCTTTCTCGACGAGGGGCTTGTGATGCGCACGCACACCTCGCCCGTTCAAATACGAACCATGCTCGCCGGCGGGCCGCCGGTTTACGTGGTGTGTACCGGACGGACGTATCGCAATGATTCCGACCCGACGCACACGCCGATGTTCAGCCAGATCGAAGCCCTCGTCGTGGACCGGGGCATCTCGCTCGCCCACCTGAAAGGAACCTTGACCGCGATGGCGAGGCACGTCTTCGGCGAAGGCGCGAAGATCCGGCTCCGCCCGAGCTTCTTCCCGTTCACCGAGCCGTCGGTGGAGATGGACGTGAGTTGGGGCGGGGGATGGCTCGAACTCGGCGGGGCGGGCATGGTGGATCCGGACGTCCTCAAAGAGGTCGGATACGACACCGAAAAGTACACCGGCTTCGCGTTCGGTTTCGGCCCGGATCGGATGGCGATGGTCAAATACGGCGTCTCCGACCTCCGCATGTTCTTCGAAGGCGACCTCCGGTTTTTGCGGCAGTTCTAGAAAGGTGATCCGTTGCGCGTCCCCCTGACATGGCTTCGCGAATACGTGGACTTCGATCTCGGCGTGGATGAACTCGTCGAAACCATCACGCTTTATTCTCAGGAAATAGACGACGTGTACCGCTTCGGCGTCGCCGAGGGCGAGGTCGTCGTGGGCGAAGTCGTCGAGTTCGGGCCGCACCCGAACGCCGACCGGCTCTCCGTGGCGAAGGTGGACATCGGGGGTCGGGAGGTTCAAATCGTCGCGGGCGCGCCGAACCCGTATCCCGGCGCTCGCATTCCGGTCGTGCTTCCGGGGAGCGTCATGGCCGACGGGGCGAAGCTGAAAAAGGCGAAGCTCCGCGGCCTCGAATCGCACGGGATG
>JBOHBL010000875.1:0-1037 GCA_050698295.1 Rubrobacteraceae bacterium
GTGGAAATTCCGCATACGTAAGCCAAAAACAGGACGCGGTATTAAGGGGGCAAAGCGATGGAGGTATTAAGGGGGCGGACGGTCATTGCACCCTTAATGAGCCGCTCTCCGTGGGTGCGGTTGTAGAGGAAATGCAACGCTCGAATTCCGGCCCGGCCAAAGCTCTCGCAACCTACCTCGAAAAACGCACGGACGACCGCCTCAAGTGGCTGACGTGCGCCGTGCTGACTGCGAAGGGCATGGACACCGGAGGATACAGGCTCCACGCCGGAGCGGTGAAGGAAGCCGCCGGAGACTCGAAGAACCATCCCCTCGGCTGTGAATGCGGGGATTGCCCGTGAGCGCGAGCATCTCCGAGAGGGACTTCGAGAGGCAAGTCTTAGAGCTCGCCAAGCTCACCGGCTGGCGAGTGGCGCACTTTCGCCCGGCGAAAACCTCGAAGGGCTGGCGCACTCCGGTTTCGGGGGACGGCAAAGGCTTCCCCGACCTCGTACTCGTGAGGCCGCCGGAGATCGTCTTCGCGGAGTTGAAGACCGACAGCCCCGCCAGCAAGCTCCGCCCCGAGCAACGGGAGTGGCTCGAGACCCTCGGACGCTGTGGGCGCGTCGAGGCACGGCTGTGGAGGCCGTCGGATTTCGAGGAGATGCAGAGAGTACTATGCAAGCGAAGCCGGGCAATTCCGGCGGGGAGGGAGCCGTGATGGGTATCCCCGGCAGGGAAGCCGAGCGCGTCGAACAGATAGAGAGCGAGCTGGATCGGATCATGGAGAAGAGAGCCAGAGAGAGGAGGGACGCGAGTAATGTAGAGGAGTTATGGAAGGAGTCGGCACGGCGCCACAACGAGAGGCGTCGCAAAGAGAACGGCGCGGCGTGGTACGAGCATCACATGACGCTCTCGGACGTTCACCGCGAACTCTCCGCCGAACACGAGCGGAGGGCGCTGAAGCTACTGGAAGACGAACAGAAAGAGAGGAACCAATGACGGAGAATACGAGCGGAGAGGCCCAGCAGCGGGGCGGCGAGGAGCGGGATCTGGAG
>JBOHBL010000876.1:0-3515 GCA_050698295.1 Rubrobacteraceae bacterium
AATCATGTCAAACCACTAGGAGCCGTCGGTGCGCTGCTCACCTTCGAGTTCCGCCTGGCTGTCGCCAGCCTCCTCGGGATGGCGGCTGTTTTCGTGGGCATCTTGGAACTCAGTGGTCGTCGTGTCCAACTCTTGCAGTGCAATAGCGAAACGTCGCCCCAGTGGTTGGATTTGGGACCGCTTCGCTGGGCGATAAAGAACGGTCTCGCGCTGGGATTCGGGGCGACGAGCCGGATAGGTTTCTGGTTGTGGTACGCTGTTCCCGCCGGATCTCTTCTCGCGGGTACGCCAGAGTTGGGGGCCATAGTATACGGAACTTACGGTTTCGCCAGAGGTATGGGAGCCTGGGGAATATTGCTTGGTCACTACACAGCGAGTTTCGACGTTTCGGACTGGTTGTTTGAGCATATGAAGACAGCGAAGAGGCTGGCTGCGGGACAACTGGTGTTTCTGGGCGTGGTGATAGTGATCATCATGGGAATTTAGGAAGGTTCACCAGAAAGTGAAGGAGTGGTTGAAAGCGGCTCTCGGGATACTGGCGGTGTTCGTGGTCGTCGGCTGCCAAAGTCCTTCGGAAATGGCTGCCACTAATGGGGATGACGGGGCAAAAGTCACAAACGGGGAGGGATCGGCTCAACCGGGTTACGAATCCCCCGTGCCGGTGACCGTCACAGAAGACGACGGCTCCCTGCCCGCGGGGTGTAGTACCCGACAAGCGGCGGCCATCGTCGCCACCTTTGTGGACGCGTTCAATCGGGGAGATCAGGAACTGCTCGACCGCGTATTCCAGCCCTTGCCCGAGTCGAGAGTTCCCGATTGGGCAAGTCGGGATTTTGCGTTCGAGTATTTCTTAAGCGAGGCATACGCAGAGGGAAAGTATCGGGATTTCGACTTCGACTACGGAGAGAAGGATAGATTGCTCGATCACTTCGCCGAGCGCCACCGAATAGGAGAGCGCCTTCAATTGTGGAAGGTCCAAGTGAACGGCTTGGCGATGGAAGGGGCGAAGGACACCATCGGGATGTCCCCCCTCTTAAGCCGCCGCGCCCCGGACCTGAAGCCTGGTCTCGGGGGACCGGAGCGCCTAGTTTATGGGAAGGGATCCATCGACTGCGAGAATCAGACTATCTTCGGTTGGGTAGCGTCCATGGAGATGGTCGGAGGGGAAAAGCTGGATACACCTCCGGCCCCGTGGGTGGTGAGTGGTGTCACCGACGATGTTTTCTGCAAAGAACCCGACGGCTGGGAACCCGGAGAGTCCGTCCTCGCCTGTACCTGAGACGGAATCGTTGTCGAAAAGGAAACGTCCTTAACTTTACCCGGAACGCGCCCTGTGTAGCCTTCGGAGAAGGTATCATTTCGAGGATGAATTTCCTCTTTCGCATCCGAGCCGTCGCGGCCAAAGAGTTTTGGGCGCTTGTCAGGCAGCCGCAGCTTTTGGCTCTGCTCCTGATCGGGCCGGTCCTGATCATGGTCGTCTTCGCGTTGAGCTTCGAGGCCGAGAGCTATCTGCCCAGGGCCGTCGTGGTCGTCGAGGAGGGGAGCGAGGGGGAGGATATCTTCGAGCAGTTCCGGGGACAGTTCACCGAGCGCACGCGCTTTCAGGGCGTGATGCGGAGCGTCGAAGAGGCGGACGATATGCTCCGAAACGACGAGACCGACGCGGTCGTCGTCATGCCGCCCGAGCCGTCGCAGCGGGTCGCCATGAGCGAGCAAGCCGTCCTCGAAGTCCACTACAACAACATAAACCCCATCTTCGGGACGACGGTGCCCAACCGGGCGAACGGCTTGATCCTGGACCTCAACCGCTCGATAGTGCGCGAGGGGATCGCCCAGGACCTCCAGGCCGTCCGTCCCACCCAACAGCAGATCGAAGACCTCAACGAACAGATAGACCAGGTGAACGCGACCGCCGAGTCCCTGGCGAGCGAGGAGTCTCGCCAGACGACCTCAGACCTCGACTCCTCCCTCGCCAACCTGGAGACGGTCCTCGAAGCCCTGCTGGTCGTCGACGAGGACAACGAAGATCTGCGGGAGGCGCTGGAGGAGACGCGGCGTTCGAGAGAACTTCTGGCCGAAGTGCGGGAACTCCAGGAGACGGGCGCGGACTCGATACAGGAAGAGGCGGGGACGGCGGAGCTTCAAGAGTCTCTGACGCGGCTCTCGGAGGAGAGCGCCGCGCTTCCGCAAGACGTGCCGGCCAGAGTACTCGTCAACCCTCTGCGGTTGCAGGTAGAAAACCTTGCCACCTCCGAACCGGACGCCGCCGGTTTCTACGCTCCCTCGACGCTCGGACTTCTCATACAACACATCGCTCTGAGCCTGGCTTCGCTCGCGATAGTTCGTGAACGCCTCTCGGGCGCGTACGAGTTCTTCGAGGTCTCGCCGCTTGGGGCGGGAGAGTTGTTGATCGGCAAGTTCATCACCTATCTTTTGCTCGTGGTGGGGGTGAACCTGGCGGTGGCGGGGGTGCTGGTGAGCGCGCTGGAGGTGCCGGTGGAGGGCGGGTTTTTGATGCTGACGGCGGTGATGGCGTTGCTGTCGGCGAGTTCCATAGCAGCCGGTTTTTTGCTTTCGACTCTCTCCACAACCCGGCTCCAGGCGATACAGGTGGCGATGCTCGCGTTTATCGGGAGCGGGTTTTTCTCCGGCTTTTTGTTTCCTCTGGAGGAGCTGGACCAACCGGCCGCAAGCGTCTCGTACCTGCTCCCGGCAACTTACGGCATCCGGGCCTTGCGGGACGTCATGCTCCGCGGACAGTGGCCCACGACCTTCGACCTCGCCGGCCTGACGGTGTTTTTGGTTCTGTGCTTTATCGCCGCTCGTATCTTCATGGGCCGCCGGAAAGCCCTCTGATGCCGATAGTCGAAGTGAAAAACCTGGTGCGGAGCTTCGGGAGCAAGGCGATCCTCAAGGGCGTGGACCTGGAGATCGAAGAGGGAGAAATATTCGGCCTCGTCGGACCTTCGGGGGCGGGAAAGTCCACCCTGATGCGCCTCCTCACCGGATACCTGAAACCCACGAAGGGCGAGGTCTCCGTCTTCGGGCGCGACCCGTTCCGCTTCGACGCCTCCGACCGGCGTCTGATGAGCTTCATGCCCCAGAGCTTCGTCCTCTACGACGAGCTCTCCGTCCGCCAGAACATGAACTTCGCCGCCGGTCTCTACGGCCTGAAGTTCATGAGACGGAGGAACAGGGTGCGCGAAGTCCTCCGGTTCGTCGAACTTTGGGACGAGCGGAGGAAGACCGCCTCACGTCTCTCGGGTGGGATGAAGCGCAGGCTCCAGCTCGCCGCCGCCATCGTGCACGAGCCGAGCCTCATCTTCGTGGACGAGCCGACGGCCAACCTCGACCCGATATTGCGGAGGAAGTTCTGGAGCGAGTTCCGGCTCCTCAGCGGGATGGGGCGGACGCTCTTCGTGACGACCCAGTACCTCGGGGAGGCCGAGCTGTGCGACCGTGTCGGGCTGCTCCACAACGGGCGGATCATCGCGGTCGGGACCCCGGAGGAATTG
>JBOHBL010000877.1:0-2714 GCA_050698295.1 Rubrobacteraceae bacterium
GCGAAATTCACTTGTTGTATTATGTGGTTTTCTAAGGCGGAGGTCTCTTTTCGTCCGAGCATTTTGGCTCTGATGGCGACTCGTCCGGCCGCGCGGGTGAAGATGGCGCCTGCCGGGGCGTCGGGGATGAGGGATGCCCGGCGGACGAGGGTGTTTCGCTGTTGCGCGGGGGTCAGGTCGCGGACTCCCTCGCGGGTTCGGCGAGGCGGTTCGATTCCTTCGCGCAGGCTTCGACGAAGCCGTCGAAGAGCGGGTGCGGGCGGAGGGGGCGGCTCTTGAATTCCGGGTGGAACTGGCTGCCGATGAAAAACGGGTGGTCTTTCAGTTCGGAGATCTCGACCAGCCGTCCGTCGGGGGAGGCGCCGGAGAAGACGAGTCCGGCCTCCTCAAGAACGTCGCGGTAGTCGTTGTTCACCTCGTAGCGGTGGCGGTGGCGTTCGTGGGCGAGGTCGGAGTCGTAGAGTTCGGCGGCGAGGGTGCCGGGTTTCAGTTTGCACGGCCAGGAGCCGAGGCGCATCGTGCCTCCCATGTCCACTCCGATTTGATCAGGCATGATCCCAACTACCGGATGCGGGGTCTCTTCGTCGAACTCGGTGGAGTTGGCCGTCTCCAACCCCGCGACATTGCGCGCGTACTCGATGACCGCTATCTGCATCCCCAGACAGAGTCCGAGATACGGTTTGCCCGACTCGCGGGCGTAGCGGGCCGCGCTCACCATGCCCTCCACACCGCGCTCTCCGAAGCCTCCGAAAACGACCATCCCGTCGGCCTCTTCGAGGCGTTCGCGCGCGTGTTCGAGGGTGTCGAGTTGTTCGGAGTCCACCCAGTCGAGTTCCACCTTCACGTCGTGGGCGCCGCCGGCGTGCTCCAGCGCCTCGACGACCGAGAGGTAGGCGTCGCGCAGCTTGATGTACTTCCCGATCACCGCGACTTTGACAGTCTCCTCGGCGGACTTCAGCCGGCTGACAAGGTCGCGCCAGCGATCGAGTTCGGCGGGCGGGGCGGGAAGGCCGAGCTTGTCGAGGACGAGTTCGTCGAGGCCCGCGTCGTGGAGGTGGAGCGGGATGTCGTAGAGGGTGTCCACGTCTTCGGCGGGGATCACCGAGTCGAGGTCCGCGTCGCCGAAGAGGGCTATCTTTTTGCGGATGTCCTCGGCGATCGGGCGGTCGGCGCGGCACACGAGGACGTCCGCGGAGATGCCGATCTCGCGCAGACGCTGCGTCGAATGCTGCGTCGGTTTGGTCTTCAATTCTCCGGCGGCGTCTATGTAGGGCACGTAGGAGACGTGCATGTACAGGACGTTCTTGCGGCCCACGTCATTGCGGAACTGGCGGATCGCCTCCAGGAACGGCAAACTTTCTATGTCGCCGACCGTGCCGCCTATTTCGGTGATGACGAGGTCCTTGTCCTTGCCGAGGCGCCCGATCCTGTTCTTTATCTCGTTGGTTATGTGCGGGATGACCTGAACGGTGGCTCCGAGGTAATCTCCCCGTCTCTCCCGGTTTATGACCTCGGAGTAGACGCTCCCGGTCGTAACGTTGGAGAGGCGTCCGAGGTTTTCGTCGAGGAAGCGTTCGTAGTGGCCGAGATCCAGGTCGGTCTCCGCTCCGTCGTCGGTGACGAAGACTTCGCCGTGCTGGTAGGGGTTCATGGTGCCGGGGTCCACGTTTATGTACGGGTCGAACTTCTGGAGGACGACTTTGTAGCCCCGACTCTTGAGGAGCATCGCCAACGCCGCCGCGCTCGTTCCTTTGCCGATGGACGAGACGACGCCGCCCGTCACGAAGATATATTTCGTCTCACTCATGCGTCACGCCCCAGAAGATCCAACCACCTCAAAACTCCAACCTCCTCTATGACTTTCGATATGGAAGAGAACTCGGCGATAAAGGTGAGGACGACGACCGCCGCCCCCGCGACCCACCAGACCAAAGAAGGACCGGAGGCCACAACGAGGCAACCGAGAATGGCTCCAACGACGGTCGCTCCCGCATCACCGAGCATCATACGCGCTTTGAGGTCGAAATAAAACAGCGAGAAAGCCCCGCCCATGACCCCGATCACAGCCAGAACCGCCCATCCCGGCGCGAGGAATAATAAAGGGATCGCCGGACCTCCCGCGAACTTCATCGCCCGCCCCGGCCTCAAGTCGAACAAGTTCCCCAAATTCGCGCACCCCGCCAGCAAAAACGCCCCGACGAACATCTCGAAGCCAAACCCGAAGAAATACCGCCCGACAAAGAGAGCCCCCCCGACCAGGACCAAAACCTTGACCATCCCCGTCGTCACCCGCCCGCGCGAAAGCGCCCCGAAATGTCCCGCGAAACCCCGCGACTCCGACCCGCCCCACACATCGTCGATATAGCCGACCACGACCGCGAGGAGCAAATATCCGGCGAGCAAAGTCCCGTCCCACCAAACCCCCACCAAACTCCCCGCGCCAAGCCCGATCGTCGTGAGTATTATGGGTAAAAGTGCGGTTCCGGCTGAGGTTGGGACGTTCCTTCCGACGAAGTTGGGACGTTTTGGCAGGGAGTTTTTCGTTGCCTCGAAGGTGAGGATGGTCGTGGCGAAGCCGGTCAGAAAGAGCGTCGCGGCTACCACGGGAGTCTTTCTCCGCGGAAGGCGCGGGCTATATCGAGTCCCTGGCGGGCGCGGTGGGCGAAGCCTGAGAGGGTTTTGCCGGTTGGGCGGTGGGAGAGGTCTATGGGGAT
>JBOHBL010000878.1:0-3624 GCA_050698295.1 Rubrobacteraceae bacterium
CTCTCGAACCGCTCTAAAACGGCGGCGAGCGTCGTGATCGCCGCCGGCATCACCCGCGCCCGCTCGGGCGCGAGCCCGTATCCTCTCGCCAGAACCCCGTAAGGCTCCGACGCGACCTCCCCGGCAAGCTCCCTCAAACGCTCGACCGTGAGCGCGTCACCCGTGAGCCTGAGTATCGCCCTCGCCGACCCCCCGACCGCGACGACGGGCACTTTGGATGCCAAATTCCACTCCGGCAGGGTCTTTTTTACATGGGCATCGAGGGCTTTGAGCTCTTTTTTCTTCGGCGGGTCGTTTTCGACGAACTTCTCCGTCGTCCGGTTCGACCCGAGCGGCAACGAGGTTTGCATGAGCGGCCCGCTCGACGCCTCGCCGAGGATGAGCTGCGCCGAGCCCCCGCCGAGGTCCACGACGAGCGCGGGTCCCTCCCACGGCGTCCCGACCGCGGTGACCGCTCCCTTGAAACCGAGCTCCGCCTCCTTCTCGCCGGAGATGAGACGCATCGCAAGCCCCGTCGAGCTTTCCACTTTTTCTCCCAGTTCCGAGCCGTTCTTCGCGTCCCGGACGGCGCTGGTCGCGAGGATCAAGGGCTCTTTCGCGCCGTTGAGTTTGGAGATCCTCGCGAACAAACCTATCGCCTCGACGGCTATGGCGAGCCGGTCGGCTTCGATCCTGCCGGTCCTGTCCACCCCCGCTCCGAGCAACGCCGACACTTTCTCCCCCGTGACCGGGACGACCCCGCCCCCCTTCACCTCGCCCACGAGAAGGTGGATCGTATTGGACCCCACGTCTATGACCGAAAGCCGTCCCAAACCCTTCCCTCCAACCTCTCAGTAAAACACCGCAAAATTGTCAACCCAATCATACCCTCAACCCCGCCCACGATGATATATTGTCGCTTTGCGACAATGAATCCCAATTACCCTGGAGGCGGCCATCTCCGGCAAAAAAAGAGCGAAAGTCAGGGACTACGAGGCGCACGTCCTCATCTGCAAGGGCGGCGACTGCAAAAAGCGCGGCTCGAAAGGGCTCAAGAAATCTCTCAAAAACGAGCTCCGCGCCGAGGGCATGAGCCGCGACACGCGCCTCGACTCCGTGGAATGCCTCGGCCTCTGCAAACACGGCCCCAACGTCGTCGTCTATCCGGGCGGCACGTGGTATCTCGGCCTCGACGAGGACGATGCGAGAGAAGTCGTGAAGAGCCACATAAAAGGCGGCGAGCCGGTGGAGAGGTTGGCGGCGGAGTTCCGCCCGAAGAAGAAAGCGACTTGAGCTTTGGAGGAGAAGTATTGTCTTTCCCGACTCCTCCATTCCTCCAACTCCTCCCCAATACGTTTCGCGCGTCTCAAATCGTGTACACTATGTTCGCAAGGCATAAGCGACGGGAAGGAAGGCTCTTATGTCTGAAGAGAACAGAAACAGGGAAGAAACTCCCGGCAGACAGAAGATCAGCCGGGATGAAAACAAGAGCGGCGTGGACAAGCTCATAGACAAGGCGCAGGAAAAAGGCGTCTTCGACAAAGCCGCGAAGTTCGCCAGAGACAAGTTCGGAGGCGGCAGGCGCCGCTGACGAACGACTTTCTCAGGGAATGGAGAGCCGGGGTTGGGAAACTCCGGCTCTTTTCATGTTCGCCATGCGGACGCCTTTATCATCCGGCCTTCGCCATCAGAGATCACACCGAATCCGGGTGGATGGTTCCGTACTCGGCGGGAGTACGGGAGTTGGGAGGTCGCGTCGCTTCGGGAGTCGGGAAAGACAAGGGAGCGAAGCGTTCGCTGTCGAAGCCTCCGGTCGAGTTTGTCAGGCGGAAACGCGGGCGTATCGAGCGAGAGGAAGTCGAGAACACCCCGACTCCCGGTAGTTAATATCGTTTGCCACGCTGGAGGTTTATGTCGAAGCGAGCCGAGGACGAGACCGCCATCACCGCCATCACGCCGCACTGGACGGGGTCCGTGACGACGAGGTCGGCTGCGTCGGGGACGCTTCCGGGCATGTTGAGCGAGAGGACGATGATGCCTTTTTCGCGGATCTCGTAGACTGCCTTCGCCACGTCCCCACCCATCAAAGAACCGGCGAGGACGAGGGCGACGGCGCGAGGCAAACGGGCGACGGCGCGGGTGGCGTCCGCGAGGTCTTTCTCGCCGACTAGTGGGATCGTATCTATGGAGATCTTCTCTCCCCGGATGTTGTGGCGGTCGGCTTCGGCGACGGCTCCGACGACGACCTGCCCGACCTGCGCCCCGCCGCCGACGACGATGATGCGCTTGCCGTAAACCTTCGCGAAAGACGGCGCCCGCTCCACCGAGCGCGCGATGGAGAGTCCTTCGAGGCTGCGAACCAGAGACTCTGCCTCGCCGACTTCCTCCAGCTCGAAGTAGACCGTAGAGAATTCCTCGTGCCGCTCGGCGATGTCCACGTAGGTGATGTTCGCCCGATGTTCGAAGATGACGCGGGTGAGCGCGTGGAGGGTCCCCGGCTCGTCGAGGACGCGGACCATGAGGGCGAGGGGGTTCATGCTTTCGCTCACGGCGTATTTTTCGTCGAGGTTGCCACGGGGAGGGATTTTAGCTTTATGTAGGCCGGGGTGTCGGCTTCTTCGCCGGAGACCATATCCTCGTAGCCGTCGCGGGTCTCGCTGTACCTTCGAGTTCGCGGCGAGGGTGAGGTCGCGTTCGAGCGCGGTGGCGGAGATCCAGATATCGTTCTCCGGAATGGGCTGGCCTTTGCGGCGCAAACCATCCTTGACATCGCCATACAGACGGGCGGTCGCCTCCTCGCAGGGCAGAATGTCCGACTCCGTGGCGAAGGCTTCGATCTTCTGAATATTCTCCTCGACCCTGCCGGACTCGCGCCCCGAAGCGCATCTCGCCCAGCGTGACGACCGGGACGAAGAGGGAGCCGGCGGGAGCTTCTTCGATCCTCTCGCGCGCCCCGCTCTCTCGATTCAAAGCCGCGATAACGACATTGGTGTCGAGAAGGACTCCGCGAGGCCGTCCGGCTCGCGCCTCTGCCACCCCTCCTCGTCCACCCTTTCACACCCTTCCTCTATGGCCTCCCTGATGAGATCGAGGTCCTCCGCGGAGATGGCTCCCGCGTGCTTGAGGAGCGCCGCCCGGGTGTCCCGCCGCAGCGAGGACGCCTCGGAGAGATCGAGAACCTCCAGCTTGCCCGTCCGGTCGAGCGCGTCGAGGTTCTCGAGTACCCGGCGTTTTATCTCCTCGTCATCCCTCTTCGCGGCGTCGGACACTTCCGCCTCCCTTCAAACGTCGTCGGCCCTGATTTTAACCCCGCTCGACGCTCTCCTCGACCACTTTTCGACGCTCTCCTCTTTGGGTGGGTCAGATTCTGAAGCTGACGCACGGACTGCATAGAAGTTGAAAGACCGCGAATCGGGAAGATGACACTTGCGAGTAGCGATTCCACGATTCACGGCCTTTCATACCGAATCCGGCTAATTTCTTCCCGGAGCCGCATTCGTCTTTTCCCGAGTAGAGGAGTAATACCGATCCAGTGTACTGATGGCATAATGCGATCATGCCAAAGATGGATTATCCGAACGCGACAGACGAAGATGTGGAAGAACTCGAGAACCTTGAGAAGCGCCATCGCCACTCCCGCCTGTC
>JBOHBL010000879.1:0-10681 GCA_050698295.1 Rubrobacteraceae bacterium
GCCATGAAGAGAGCAAATTCGGGATTCCGGTCGAAGAAGCGTTGTCTCTGGCCGACAGGGTCAAAAATTATCGGTGCATAGATCTCATCGGGGTTCATCAGCACATCGGAAGCCAGATCACGAAAATCGACCCTTTCAAGGAGTCCGTCGAAAAAAGCGCGGCTCTGGTGGACGAGTTGAAAACCCGCGGCTTCGACATCCGATATTTCAACATCGGCGGGGGACTTGGGATCCAGTACAAAGACGAAGAGGTCCCGACGCCGAAAGACATGATAGACGCCATCCGCCCGACTCTGGAAGCTGCGAACGCGAAAGTCCTCTGCGAGATGGGACGCTACGTCGCCGGGCGCGCGGGCGTCCTGCTCACGAGCGTCCTCTACCGCAAAAAGAGCGGCGAGAAGAACTACCTCGTCGCCGACGCGGGTATGAACGACCTCCTCCGTCCGAGCCTCTACGACGCCCACCACGAGGTCGAATCCGTCGGGCCGGACGGCACCGTCACGAACGCCGACCTCGTGGGTCCCGTCTGCGAAAGCGGCGATTATCTCGCGCGCGACCGTGAACTCCCCGACGCCCGCGAAGGCGACGTTCTCGCCGTGATGAACGCCGGGGCGTACGGTTTCTCGATGGCCTCGAACTACAACTCCCGTCTCAAGCCCGCCGAGGTGATGGTGAGGGGAGACAGATGGGCCGTCGCGCGCGAGAGGGAACATTACGCCGATTTGATCCGGGGCGAGTTGGTTCCGGCGTTTTTGTAGGCTACAGGTTTTAGCCGGCGATGCGTGGAAAGTGTGAAAAGCTCTGTTTCCACCTTCTCAATGCCTTCGCCGCGATCTCCGGCTCCTGCCCGCTCTCCGGTTCGTGAGTAGAAGCGAGAGTCCGGGGCTGCGTCTGACGAGGTTCGCGTCGAAGGAATAGGATTTCGCGGCGGCGGAAAAGAGGATGACGAGCGAGAGGAGGGCCATGAGCAGGTTTATGTTCAGGAACTCCGGGGCGCCGAGGCCGGTGCCGAAGCGAACGCCTCCCTGCGAGAGCAAGATCATGACGCTCAGGATCACGCTCCCCACGGCGGCGAAATTCGTGAGCAGACCGAGGATGAGGGCGAGCCCCATCATCAGCTCGCAGGCGCGGACGACCTGCGCCATGAGCCCCGCGTTTGGAACCACGTTCTCCACCATGAACGTCTGGAAGAACGGCGGAGCTTGAGCTATGAAACCGCCCGCTTCGAGGTTTTCTGCGAACCGGCGAGGGAAAGAGGGGTTGAGCAGTTTCTCAAGGCCGGCGTTGAGCCAGACCGCTCCGACCAGCACCCTCACCCAGGTCATCCCGTTCAAGCGGCTCCCCTCTCGAAAGTCTCGCGCCGACGTGATCTTAACAACTGGAACGCCCCGCCATCCGTATAAACTACCGGAACCTGTCGCTAAACGAATGGAGACCCGTGCAAGAGAAGATTCCTCGTGAAAAGTTCATCCGTCTCGGCGCCGCGATGGGCGCGGCCAGCGTCCTCGCCGCCTGCGGCGGGAGTCCGACCGGGGGCGGTGATGGCGGCGGCGAATCCGAGGACGCGGCGCCCTCCGAAAGCGACTCTTCGGGCGGCGAGTCGATAGCCCCGGAGTCGGACGTCGCGCCGGGCGAGGCCCTGGACTTCGAAGACTCGGGAGAGCCCGCGGTCCTCGTTCACCTCGAAAGCGGGGACTTCGTCGCCTACTCGGCGATATGCACTCACCAGCAATGCACCGTCGCCTACCAGGACGGGGAGCTCGCCTGCCCCTGTCACGGATCCGTCTTCGACCCGGCCAACGGCGCCGAAGTCATCGCCGGACCCGCGCCGACGCCGCTTGCGGAGATACCTCTCGAAGTCCGCGACGGCGAGGTGTTCCGCGCCTAGAAGACCTGAAGCCTGATACCTGTAGCCTCGATCAAGTAAAATGCCCGCATGGACTCAAGGGAGGAGCGTATCGGCCTGAACGCCGCGGCGGCGATCCTCGACGCCTCACCCGACGAGGTGCGGAAGATGGCCGAGGATGGCCGCCTCGCCGCCGAGAGAAACGGGGAAGAGGACTACAGCTTCGTCCTCGCCGACGTCGTGGAACTCGCCGGTGAAATCTCTTCCGACGACGAGGTCTTCGAGGGCGAGGTCATAGGCGACGAAGCCCCCGACCCTCCTTCCTCTTCGAGGCTCCCCGCCGTCCCCTTCGAACGCTACGAACGCCTCCTCCAGCAAGGCCAGGATTACAAAACCCGCCTCGAAGAACGCAATCGCCAGATGACCGAAATACGGGCCGAACGCGACGCCGCTCGCACCGAGATAGATCGCCTCTGGTCCGAGATAGAACGCCTCAACCTCATCGAGTTCCAACGCGAACTTCAAGAAAAAACCATCTCCACCCTCGAAGAAGAGAAAACCAAACTCCAGGCCGAACGCCAACGCCTCACCGAAGAACATACCAAACTCCTCAAAGAGAAGTCCGAACTTTCAGAAGAACGTACCCGCCTCGAAGCCGAACTCAAAGCCCTCAAAAATCGCGGCTTCTGGTCGCGCCTCTTCGGCGGCGACTGATCCGAAACTGCCCCAAAATAACCCGTTTTCATTTCTTTCAAAAATTATTGAAATAATTGAAAGTATGAAGTAGACTGGGGCATGAAGTCGAGAGGTTTTGAGGAGGCGCATGGACGAGGAGAAGCAGGAGTACGTTGAGGAGTGGGCGGTATTTTGGGGCAGTTTCGGGATACCGAAGATGCCGGGGCGTGTGATGGGGGCTTTGCTCGTGGCGGATCCGCCGGAGATGACGGCGGAGGAGTTGGCGGAGGAGTTGAGCGCGAGTCGAGGTTCCATAAGTTCGGCGACTCGGACTTTGATCCAGCTCGGCGTCGTGGAGCGGAGGACGAAGCCCGGAGAGAGGAAAGACTATTTCCAGACTCGCACGAACTGGGCGGAGCTGATGCGCCAGCAAATCGGGATGTATGGCGCGTTCAGGAAAATAGCGGAGCGTGGACTCGAAATAATGGCCGGAAGCTCCCCCGAGTCGAGGCGAGACCTCGAAGAGATACGCAGTTTGTATTCGCATCTGGAGCGCGAGATGCCCGCCCTCATCGAGCGGTGGGAAAAGTCGAGAGAGGAGGAAAGACGATGAGCGCGGTCATCGAGACCAGCAAGCTCACCAAGAGATACGGCAAGAACCGGGGTATAAAAGACGTGAACCTGACGGTGGGCGAAGGCGAAGTCTTCGGTTTCCTCGGACCGAACGGAGCGGGGAAGACGACGACCATTCGGACGTTGCTGGGCTTCATGCGGCCCACGAGCGGAACGGCGGAAATCTTCGGCCTCGCCGCGATAAAAGACAGCGTCAGGATACGAGCGAACGTCGGCAACCTCCCCGGCGAGTTCGCCCTCGAAGACAAGATGACCGGAGAGGGTTTGATCAAGCTCTCCGCGAAGTTGCGCGGCGTGAAGAACCTCGGCTACGCTCACGAGCTAGCCGAACGTCTCGGAGCCGAGATGCGGCGTCCGATGAGGAAGCTCTCGCGAGGGAACAAGCAAAAAATAGGACTGGTTCAGGCGATGTTCCATAAACCCCCGCTTCTCATCCTCGACGAGCCGACCGGAGGTCTCGACCCGCTCGTTCAGGAGGAGTTCTTGAAGATAGTCGGGGAGGTCAAAGAAGAAGGACGGACGATCTTCTTCTCCTCGCACGTATTGTCCGAAGTGGAAAGAGTGTGTGACCGGGTGGGGATCATCCGCGGCGGAGAGCTCGTGGACGTGGAGCCGACGCATAGGCTCACCGACAAAGCCTTCCGTCACGTCAGGCTCAACTTCGCCGAGTCGGTGGATCCAAAGCCGTTCCGCACTCTTTCCGGCGTCGAGGACTTCGAGGCCAATGCTTCGGAGCTATCGTTCACGCTGCATGACGAGCCGGATCGGATGGTAAAGCTCGCCTCAGAGCACAAGCTCGTCGGCATGGAATACGAGCGTCCGAGTCTGGAGGAGATCTTCCTGACGTACTACGGAAAGTCGAATGGGAAGGAGGAAAACCATGAGTGAGATGGCTCTCCGCAAGCCGACCGGGACTTTCGGGACGCTCGCCGCGTACATGATGCGCCTTCAAATAAAGAGCGTCCTCATATGGGGCGGGGTTTTGGGAGCCTACGCGGCGGCCATCGTCGCTTCGTATCTCTCCTTTGGAGACCCCGAGCGGATGGAGCAGATCATGTCCGCGTATCCGCCGGAGCTTATGGATGCGTTCGGCATCTCCGACTTCGGCACTATCGAAGGCTTCCTACACGGTCAGATCTTCAACCTCATTCCGCTCGCCATCGCTTTCTTTCCCATACTCGCACTCTCAGCCGCGATCGCCGGCTCCGAGGAACGCGGCACGATCGACGTGCTTCTCGGAAACCCCATTCCGCGCTGGCAACTCGTCATAGCGAGCTTCGTCGCCACGGCGGTGTCGCTCCTCCTCATCGTCGTCATAATGGGGGCGATGATGTACGGAACCGCAGTTCTCGCGGATCTCGACCTCGACTTCGTCGCGAGCGTCGAGGGAGTTCTGAACCTGTGGCCGATCTCCATCTTCTTCGGAGGTCTCGCCCTGCTCTGCTCGGCCGTCTTCCACAGACGCGCCCTCGCGATAGCCGTCCCTGGCTTCGTGCTGCTCGCGATGTACCTGGCCGACACTCTGGGCCGCGTCTCCGAAGACCTCGAAGTCTACAGGGACTTCTCGGTTTTCTACTACTACGGATCGGCCATAACCGACGGCATTGACTGGGCCGGGTTTTTCGGGGTGAGCGGCCTGGCGGCGTTGTTTTCATTGCTTGCGATAGTGGTTTTCCGCCGGCGGGACATTTACACGTAGAAGATCGACCGGAGTCCCATACTCGAAGCCTCGATTTGCTAAAGTGTCCTCTCAGATGAGGAAGGAGGAGATCAACCGTCTCTTGTTGCGCGAGCGCGGGCTCGCGGTGATGCGGGGCGTTCTGGAGCCGCCCGCGGCGCGCAAGATGCTCGGGCTCCTCTACCTCATCTCCGACGAGAGGCCCGAGGCCGGCAAGGTCGCCGAGGCCCTGGCGAAGCTTTGGGAGGAACTCGCCGTCGAGACCGAGCCGCTTTTGCCCGATGCGTGGCAGTCGCGTTTGATCTCCTCCCTCCTCGATAGCGAGAACCCTTTCAGCATCTGCGCCGAGCGCGAAGAGATGGGCCCCGTCCTCGTGGAGCAGTCTCGCAGAGACCTCCGCTCTCTCAAACTCCTCTTCGACCTCGACGCCGAAAGGCTCTTCGAGATGGTCGAGAGGGCCGTCCCGAGCCTCGGCGGGATGTGGGTCCCCTGGCGCGACCCCGGACGCTGCGCCGACGGCTCTCCCAGGTGCGCCATAGCCGCCAGGCTCGCCTCAGCCGATGACTGGGGGGACTGCGCGGAGGACCTCGTCGAACACTTCCGGCTTCACGGCGCGGGGAACTTCGGTCGCTTCCGGGCCTTTCGCTGGGAAAAAGGAAACCTCAAACCCGTCCCGAACCCGGACCCGGTACTGCTCAAAGACCTCATCGGCTACGACGCGGAGCGCGAACCCCTCCTCGTCAACACCGGACGCTTCCTCAAAGGGCTTCCGGCTCACCACGCCCTCCTTTACGGGCTTCCGGGCACCGGGAAATCCTCCACCGTGAAAGCTATTTCCAACGAGCGAGCGGGCGACGGACTGCGCCTGATCGAAGTCGCCAAAGAAGACCTCGGCGAACTCCCGCGAATCCTCGACGCGCTGCGCGAGCGGGGACTCAAGTTCCTCGTCTTCGTGGACGACCTCTCCTTCGAGGAGAACGAGGTCGAGTACAAGTCCCTCAAAGCTCTGCTGGAAGGCAGCGTCGAGTCTCCCCCGGAGAACGTGAGGGTTTATGCGACCTCGAACCGCCGGAACCTGGTCCGGGAGTCCTTCTCCGAGAGAGAGAACGACGTTCATGCCCGCGACACGATGCACGAGAAACTCTCTCTGGCCGCCCGCTTCGGGTTGCGGATCACTTTTCCCGTTCCGGATCAGGACCGGTACCTGGAGATAGTCCGCGGGCTGATTAGGGAACGAGGCATCGAGGCCCCGGATGACGAGCTGGTCGAGGAGGCGTTGCTCTGGGACCGCTGGCATCCCGGAAGGAGCGGCCGCACCGCTCGTCAGTTCGTAGACGAGTTCCACGCGAGCCACAGCGAAGCCTGAAGAGATCGCTTCAGAGATTATTTCGCGGGTTCTCGTTGAGGATGAGCCAGTAGAGCTTGAGCTGCTCTATCGTCCTGGTGAACTGCTCGAAATTGACGGGTTTTCTGACGTAGCTGTTCGCCCCGAGCCCGTAGCTGTCGAGCATGTCCTGCTGCTCTCTGGATGAGGTGAGCACGACGACGGGAAGCAGCCTCGTGCGCTCATCGGAGCGGAGACGCCTGAGAACTTCCAGACCGTCCACCTTCGGGAGCTTGAGGTCGAGCAAGACCAGGTGCGGCATTATCTTCGGGTCGCGTCCCGTGTAGCTCCCCATGGCGAAGAGGTAATCGAGCGCCTCGACTCCGTCGTGGGCCACGACGACCTCGTTCGGAGCGTTGCTCTTCTTGAGGGCGCGAAGGGTCAGAAGCTCGTCGTCGGCGTTGTCTTCCACGAGCAGTATGACCTTGTCTCTCATGCCAAAGTCGTCTCGAATTCCTCGCGAGGCGGTCCAGTCGAATACTGGAGTATAGTAGCTCATTCAGCCCTCGACCAGCGCCTCGCGGGACGTGTGTTCGTGATCTCAGCTTCTATGTGGACACACTCTCTCATCACTTTCTCCTACGGCATCTCGCTAAAAACTCGTCCGCCGGAACCGAGGACGTCTTCGCTCATCAGCTCGACTACAGAATAACCCCCCCGAAGCCCAAAGGAAATCACTCAAATGAGTGATTTTTCATCGTGAGACGTTGGGCGTCGAACACCGTGGGAACGCGGCGGCAATCAACCGTGCCCGGTATGAGGCCTGATTCCTCCCAAAAAAGAACGGACCGGCTGTTAGGAGGGGGGAGATAGGGCGCCGGCCCGTGTAATCTGAACTCGATTATGCACCCTCTTTCGAGCTTGCACATCACTCAAATTACGTATTTTTTGAAGTATTTTCGGAAAATTTGCGCGAAATCTCGCCTCTTACGCTACATTCGCCGCATAAAAGGCTCGATACGATTGCCTGAAGCGCCGGAGGTGAATAGAATTACTTGCGTAGGTGAGAGAAATTTCCTGGCGCCGGTGAAAACCGAGAGGGACGTTTTGGGAGCGGAGGTTCGACATTGAATGAGCGGCTAAGGGTCTTGCTCGTCGAAGACTCCGAGGACGACGCCCTCCTGTTGGCGAGGGAGTTGAAGAGGGGCGGCTATGAGCCGGACCTCGAACGGGTCTACACCGCTCCGGCGATGGAGGAGGCTCTCGACCGCCGCGAGTGGGACATCGTGATATCGGACCACTCGATGCCGGCGTTCAGCTCCTCGATGGCGTTGGAGCTTTTGCGCCGCAAGGGGCGCGCGGACATGCCCTTCGTGATCGTGTCCGGCAAGATAGGTGAGGACGCAGCCGTCGCCGCGATGAGGGCCGGCGCCCACGACTACGTGATGAAGGACAATTTAGCGCGCCTGAACACCGCCATAGAGCGCGAGTTGCGGGAGGCCGAAAACAGGCGCGAGCGCCGCCGGGCCAGGGAGGACCTCAGAAAGAGCGAAGAACGCTACCGGACCTTCATCGCCCAGAGCACCGAAGGGATATGGCGTGCCGAACTCGAAGAACCGCTGGACGTCGCGCTCTCCGAAGAAGACCAGCTCGAACACCTCTACAAACATCTCGTCTTTGCGGAATGCAACGACGCGATGGCGAGGATGTACGGCTTCGAGCGGGCCGAGGAGTTGCTCGGGCTCCGGCTCGCGGACCTCATTCCGCCCGACATCCCGGAGAATATCGAGTACCTCAAGAGAGGTGTGCGGAGCGGGTACAGGATCACGGACGCCGAGTCCCACGAACTCGACCGTTGGGGCAACCCCAAGTTCTTCCTCAACAACTTCGTCGGGATAATAGAAGGCGGTCGTCTGGTCCGCGTCTGGGGGACCCAGCGCGACATAACCGAGAGCAAGCGCGCCCAGGAAGCTCTGCGCGAGGCCGAGGAGAAATATCGCGGGATCTTCGAGAACTCGGTCGAAGGGATCTACCAGTCGACCGTGGACGGAAAACTCTTGACCGCGAACCCCGCGATGGCGCGCATGCTCGGCTACGACTCCCCCGAGGAGTTGATGGCGGAGATCTCCAACGCCGAGCAGCTCTACGCCGAGCCGTCCGGCAGAGAGGAATTCAGGAGACTCGCCGGGGAACGGGAGTCCGTCCACGGCTTCGAGGTCGAGATGCGCCGCAGGGACGGCGGCCCGGTCTGGACCTCCATCGCCGGGCGCGTGGTCCGCGGGCCGGACGGCGAACCGGTGGGTTACGAGGGCACGATAGAGGATGTGACCGCCCGCAAAGAGGCCGAGGAAGCCCTCAAACAAAGCGAGGCGATCTACCGCTCCGTCGTCGAGAATGCCGCCGAGAACATCTTCGTCGTGGACGTGGAGAGCAAACGCATACTGGAGGCTAACGAGGCGCTCGAAAAATCTCTCGGTTACTCCGCCGAGGAGCTTCGCGCCATGACCCTCTATGACCTGGTCGCCCACGAGAAAGAAGACGTGGACAGAAACGTAGAGCGCATCCTCGCGGCGGGGAGCCTTCGTCTGAGCGAGCGTTTCTACCGGCGCAAGGATGGGACCTTCGCCACCGTCGAGGTCGGGGTGAGCATCATACCCTACGGAGGTCGGGAGGCCATGTGCGTCGTCGCCCACGACATAACCGAGCGCAAGCGGGCCGAGAAGGCTTTGGGTGAGATCCGGGAGGCCGAGCGGCGCAGGATCTCGCGCGACCTCCACGACGGGGTGCTTCAGGACCTCACCTACACCTTCCACTCAATGCAACTGGAGCGCAGGATCCACGGCGACAGGAGAGCGGAAGAGGGAAAGCGGATAGAGACGATCCGCAGGGCCATCGAGGGCTTGAGAGACGCCATCTACGACCTCAGGATCGAAAACGTTCAGGAGCAGACGCTGACGCGCTCGATCGAGTCCCTCGTCGAGCTGAACCGCCAGATGACCCCGGAGCGCGCCGTCGAGTTCTCCGTCGAAGAAGCTTTCCCGGAAGACCTCTGGGGGCCGGGAGCCGCCGAGGCCGTCCGCGTTCTCCAGGAGGCGCTCGTCAACGTGAGGCGCCATTCGGGCGCGGACGCGGTTCGCGTCCGCTTGAAGGTGGAAGACGACGAGGCCGTCCTCGAAGTCTCCGACGACGGAAAGGGCTTCGAGGGGGGGAGCCTCACCGGGGTCGGGCTTTCGAGCATGCGCGAGCGGGCCGAGGCGCTCGGGGGGAGCCTCGAGGTGGAGAGCGGGGAGGGCGAAGGGACGAGCGTCGTCCTCCGGGTCGGCGTCTCCTCTTTGCGGAGGGAGGTGCCGGAGCGTTCCGGCGCGTAGCCGTCTCGCCGGCGGCAAGTGTGCTAGCCTTGATCCACGACCGCCGCGAATCCGTAGCCGGTCGATAAGACTTTGGAACATTCAGGGAGTTGGCGTTGGAGCAGGTGAAAACGCAGCGTATCTTTCTCGTGGAGGACCACGCATCGTTTCGGCAGTCGATGTCGTTGATGTTCGACATGGAGGAGGGCTTCGAGGTGGTCGGAGAGGCCGGTTCCCTCGCGGAGGCCAGAAAAGCCCTCGGGAGGATCGAAGTGGACCTCGGCGTCCTCGACCTCAACCTCCCCGACGGCGAGGGGATGGACCTCATCGCGGACTTCAGGGAGGAGAACCCGGAGTTCGCGGCCCTCATCCTCACCGCGAGCCTGGAACGCTCCGAACACGCCCGCGCCGTGGAAGCCGGCGCCGCGGCGGTTTTGCACAAAACCGCCGACCTCGATGAGATCGTGGACTCCATGAAGCGCATCGCGGCGGGCGAGACGCTAATCTCCTCCAACGAGCTCGTCGAGATGGTCCGGATCGCCGGCCAGGACCGCGAGCAGGAACGCAAGGTCAGAGAGAACATCGAACGCCTCACCAGGCGCGAGGTCCAGGTCCTCGGAGCCCTCGCGGACGGGAAGAGCAACAAGGAGATCGCCGAAACCCTCCACATGAGCGTCGATACCGAACGGACTCACATGGTCAACATCCTGAACAAACTCGGCACCCACTCAAGACTTCAGGCCCTCGTCTTCGCCGCCCGCCACGGAATCGTGGAGATAAAACGCGGGTAGCTCGCGCCGCGCATCGCTATTTGCGCCAAAGCGATTGACTCTCACTCGTCAAACGTTTGTCAGCCCGTCCTTCGCAGACGTATTCGGCGGGGCCGCTCATGAGGACCGGGGCGCCTCCGCCGGACCATTCGACCTCCACGGCGCCGCCGCTCATGTGGACGTTCACCGGGCTCTCCACGAAGCCGCGTTTTATGGAGGCGACCGCCGCCGCGCACGAGCCGGAACCCGAGGCGAGGGTCTCTCCCGCGCCGCGCTCCCAGATACGCATCCGAATATCGTGGGTCCCCCGGACGTGGACGAACTCGACGTTGACGCCTTCGGGGAAGAGGACGCGGTCCTGCTCGATCCTCGGTCCCACCAAACCGAGGTTCAGCGTCTCTATCTCCG
>JBOHBL010000880.1:0-1613 GCA_050698295.1 Rubrobacteraceae bacterium
GAAGTCGAAGTCATTACCTCGGGAGAGGTAGTCGGAGCCGACCTGGAGGGCATGAACAAAGCCCTGTTTTACCAGCGAGCGGGGAAGAGGGGAACGAAACTGACTCCCTTCACTCAGCTTCTGGAAGTCGAGCCGCGGAGAGCCAGGGTCAAAAACGGGCTGACCCAGGAAGAAAGATGGATCGAGGCCGACGCTGTAGTGCCGGTGATCGGACGCCTTTCCAGGGAAGACCTGTTCATCGACCTTATGTCTCGCGAGAACGGTGTTCGTATCCAGCGGGTCGGCGATTGCGTCGCTCCGAGGCTTCTTGGCAGGAACATCACCGAAGCGTATCTCTTCTCCCGGGAGCTATGAGCGGCATGTTCGACAAGAGACAAGAGAAAAGGAGAGGGACTTTGCGCAAAACCGCTTTACTGATAATCTTCGTTGCGACGCTCTTCTCGGTCGTGGCGTGCCAGGCCGAGGTCCGGGAGGCCGGCGGCGGAGATCAAGGCGATGGCGGAGGACAGAACGGCCCGATACGGCTCGCCGTCGTACCCCAGGCGGTAGGTTTCGAGTACTGGACGTTTCTTCGCGAAGGCGCGGAGTGCGCCGTCTCCGAACACGAGGAGGTCAGTATGCAATGGGACGGCGTGACCCAGCAGACCGACGTCAATGGGCAGGTGAACCTGCTCCAGAACTTCATCACCCAGGGGGTTGACGGTCTGGTCTACTCTCCGTCCGACGCTCGGGTACTCGCGGACGTTTCGCAACAGGCTCTGGATCAGGGGCTGACCGTGGTGAACGTGGACACGAGGACCGATCCCCAGCCGGAGGAAGCGCCCGTCTTCGCCACGGACAACGTGGCCGCCGCCAGACAGGTTCCCGACCTGCTCGCCGAAGAGCTCGGTCCCGACGGAGGCAAGATCGCCTTCCTTCCTTTCCAGCCGGGAAGTTCAACCAACGACGCTCGCACCAGGGGATTCAAGGAAGCTCTGGAGGATCATCCCGAGCTCGAACTGGTAGCAGAACAGTCGAGCCAGAACGACTTCACCACTGCTCTTCGGGTCACGGAGGACATACTGACGGCCAATCCCGACCTCGATGCCATCTTCGCGGCGAACGAGTCGAGTACCGTGGGCGCCGCCGAAGCCGTGCAACAAGCCGGTAAGGCGGGTGACATCGTCATCGTTGGCTGGGATGTTTCACCGGATCTGCTGCAAGGCATCAGGGATGGCGTCATCAGCGCCATCGTGGTCCAGAACCCCTTCAAGATGGGTTACGATGGGGTCGATGCGGCTGTCCGGATCATCCGGGAGGGGGCAAGCGTCGAGAGCGAGGATACGGGTTCGACCATCGTGACCAGGGAGAATCTCAGCGATCCGGAGGTCCAGGCGGTTCTCAACCCGAGCTGCGAGGATCCCCCTGATTAGGATCGAACAAAGCCACTGTATATGCTGGAACCGTTGCACGAAGGAGATGGTCAAATGAAGCTTTCGTTTAATACCTGGGTGTATTCCAGCTTTCCGGTCTGGGTGCCGGCGTACCCGCTGGAGGAAACGATAAAGAGGATCGCGCGCATCGGCTACGACGGGATCGAGATCGGGGCCGCCGCCCCGCACGCCTACCCCGCC
>JBOHBL010000881.1:0-2690 GCA_050698295.1 Rubrobacteraceae bacterium
CTTCCCGATCTGCGCGAGGGCAACGTCGCCTCCATAGGGATAGGCGGCGAGGCTTACCCCTCCGACGTGCTCTCGGAGATCTTTGGTGGCACTATCTCCCCAGGTGTCGGGGTTTTCGCCGTGGACACGGGTTCGCCCGCCGGCGAAGTGGGCCTGGAGGATGCCGAAGGAGAGACGTTCGACCTTATCACGGAACTCGAGGGCACCCGCCTCGGCGAGAACGGCAACATGCAAGAGTACTGCAACATCCTTCGCAACCGCGGTCAGGAGGAGCCGATCAGCATACAGGTGTTCCGGCTCAACTATGAAGACGCCGCGGAAGATGTCGTCCTCGAAGGAGAACTGAACACGGACAACGAGCTTGAGGAGGTGGGGGTGCCAGCGGACTTTATCGAACAAACCGCGAGCGACGATTCCGGTTCCACGGACGTCGCCTCCGCCGACAGCGGCGCCGAGCCCGGCTTCGTCGCCGTTGACGACGGCACCGGCGCATTGACCATGGAAGTCCCCGCCGAGTGGAGCGACGTCAGCCCCGGCGACTGGGCGCAGGATGAGCTTGGGGGAGACGTGATCGGACGTTCCATCTTCGCCGCGCCGAGCATCGAGGGCCTCACCAGCGGCGCTTATGATACGCCGGGGGTTTTCTTCGGGGCGTCGAGCGCGCTGGTCGAGGGTTTTCCCGACGACACGGCGAACCAACTCCTGGACCAGGACTTCCTCGACTTTTCCGGCGAGTGCGACTACGAGGGACGCTCCGAGTACGATGACGGCGTATACGTCGGCCAACAGGATTTCTACGTGAACTGCGGCGACACGGGCGCCGAGCGACGCCACATCGTCGCCCTGCCGGAGGATGGATCCTTCGTGGCGCTGTTGCAGATCACGGTCACCGACGAAGCATCCGCCGAGGCCGCCACGCGCATCGAGGAGACTTTCCTGGTCGATCCAAGTGGTTTGTGAAGCGCCCAGGCAAATAGTCGTCGCCCGAGCTGCGACCGGTACCTCCCGGTCGCGGCTCTTTCTCGTTTAAGCATCTCCAAGCTGGACTTGAGAGAAGGTGGCTTTCCTCTCTGGGGGCGCGGGCATCCTGCCCGCATGAGCGGGGTACCTGTCGCGGTGGAGGAAGCGATCACCCGGATTCAGTATAACGGTGGTTTGTTGGATCGGTCTGGAACGCGCCGCCTCCTGCGACGCGGCCGGTTCCGCACCTTGCGGCCAGGATGGCCGCGCCCCCAGGGAAGACGTTTCTCCACCATCAACAAACTACCATTATCACTCTTCCCGACGCGCGAACCGGGATCGCTCCGGTGGCCGGATGTCCGTCGGAGGAAGGCTTGCGACGCCCGCTCACGAAAACAACCGGTTCGGACTTGACGCCCGAACCGGTTGCGGGAAATCTCCCGAATGCGCTGGAGCGCGGGTTTTCTACCTTGCCGTGCATCCCACGAAGCGCACCGCCATGAATCCCGCGAAGCCGAGGCCGACAAACAGCGTCGCAAAGAGCATCGAGAGGAGCTGCGCCCCTCCGGTGTCGGGAAGGTCGGTCACGACCGCCGAGGGCTGCGCCGAAACATCCGAAGGCGCCGCGCTGGCCGAAGCCACCTCGCCGCCCGTGTCGGTGGATGCGGCCTCGGGAGCCTGCGCCGTCTGACCTCCACCGCTCGGAGCATCCGGGGTTTCGACCATTTGCGCGCCTTCGCTGGTCGGAGCATCCGGGGTTTCGACCATTTGCGCGCCTCCGCCGGTTGGAGCATCCGGGGTGTCCACCATCTGCGGCTGTCCGACATCGATCGGCAGGTCATCCAGGCCGCCTGGCACGCCGCCTGGGAGGGGTTCCGTAACTTGGTCGGGAACGTCCAACATATTGGTTGGGACCCGATTCGCCGCATCATTCGCTAACTCACCGGCATTGCTTTCGAGGTTGCCGGGAACCAGTTCGGAACCGTTGAGAGCCCCTTCGAGGCTTTCGATGCCGGTCTGGGCTTGGGACTTGACCGCCGTGAGCAGGAATACCGCCATAGCTAACAATGCCGCAGTCGCCAGAGTCACGGCGAGTGATTGGGTCCAACGCATTTCGTTTCCTCCTTTTCGTCACCCTTCCCCGGAGGGAAAGCACCCGATTCAACAATTAACGTTAACACAACGCATCACCACCGCTCAACGGTGAAATGGCAAAAACTTCATGTAAACGGACGCAAGTTGTCCACCTCCCAACATAATTCGCATCCGGGCCGCTTTGCCGGAACCCGCGAGCGGTGTTCCATGCTCACTCCCTGCCGCTTATCGTGATGCTCAGGGGAGAGTCTCGACCGGTCAGGCTGCCCGCTGTGGGGGTCTGCGAGACGATCTCGCCTCTGGGAGCCGACGCGCCCGGGTCGAACCGCGTGTTGCTGATCAACAAGCCCTCTGTTTCGGCGGCTTCGAACGCCTCGTCCCGGGACCTGCCAACGACGTCGGGGACCTTGACCAGAGTCCCGTCGTCGTCTCCGAAGGTGACGGAGATATCAGCCCCCTCCTCCACTTCTTCGCCACTCTGAGGTTCCTGGCTCAGGACGATGTCGTTTGCCGCGGAAGAAGAGCCTTCGAGGTTCAGACCGAGGCTCCCAGCGGTCTCCCGCGCTTCTTCGGGGGTCTGTCCCACCAGGGGTGGGACCTCGACGAGTGTGCCGTCACCTGGCTCCTGAAGGAGC
>JBOHBL010000882.1:0-1241 GCA_050698295.1 Rubrobacteraceae bacterium
AGGTTGATCTGGGCGATGTCCCGCTGGAGAAACGCGTCGAGCAACCACCCGACCCCGATCTGGACTTTCCGCCCGAAGCTCGGCATCTTCGACCAGTAAACGCTTCGCCAGAGGATCCAACCAAGCAGCCCTTTGGTCTTGATGCCTAAAGGAAGCTCTCCAACCCCCGCTCCATGCCCGACCACGCACAAAAGCCCCAGCCCTCCGAAAGCGAACGGCTTGGGCTGCGCCCCTCCCATGACCGCCGCGATGTTCTTCGCGAGCGCCTTTCCCTGCCGGATGGCGTACTGGGCGGTCGGCGGGCTGGGCGCGCCTTCCTTCGAGGCGCGGTTCGGGACGATAGCGTTGTCTCCAAGCGCCCAGACGTTCTCCTTGCCGGGCAGGCGCATGAATTCGTCGACCACGATCCTGCCCCGGTTCTTTTCCGCGTCGAGGCGTTGGAGGACGGGGGGCGGCGCGTTTCCGACGGCGACGATGAGGGTTCGGGAGGCGATGCGGCTCCCTCCGTCGAGCAGCACTTCGTGGGGGGTCGCTCCGGCGAGGCGGACGTTAAGGCGCACCTCCACGCCGCGCTTGCGGAGCTGGTTGAGGGCGTAGTCGGCGATCCCCGGTCCCATCTCCGGGAGGATGCGATCCCGCGAGTGGAGAAGCGTCACCCGGATCTGCTCCTCCGTGATCGACGGGTAGCTTTTGGCGGCGTCCCGGATCAGGTCGTTCATCTCCCCGACCGTCTCGACGCCGGAGAATCCCCCTCCGGCGACGACGAAGGTGAGCATCTCGCGGCGGACGTTCGGGTCCGTCTCGATGTCGGCGGCTTCGAGCATCTGCAAAACGTGGTTTCGGATGGAGAGCGCGTCGCCGAGGGTCTTGACCGTCATCCCGTGCTGCGCCACGCCGGGCAGCCTCTCCAGGTTGATGATGTTACCGAGGGCGATCACGAGGTGGTCGTAGGAGAGTATGTGTTCGCGTCCCGTCACCGGCGAAGACGTGGTGACGGTTTTCCGCTCCAGGTCTATGTTCGTGATCTCCTCGGCCCTGAAGCGCGCTCCGGGGATGAGGCGCCGGATCGGGGCGACGACGTGCAGCGACTCGATGGAGCCTCCCGCAGCCGAGGCGAGGAGCGGCACGAAGACCGTGTAGTTGTCGCGGTTGACGAGCGTGATCTCGACGGAGGAGTCGTTCTTGAAAGTTTTCGACAACTCCTGGGCGGCGGCGACGCCTCCGAAGCCGCCGCCCAGGAT
>JBOHBL010000883.1:0-4359 GCA_050698295.1 Rubrobacteraceae bacterium
TGGGCGATGGATGCGGCGGAACGTTTCGGCTACACGGCGCGTTTCCTGCCTGTGGGACAGGAAGACCCGAATACCGGACCGCCGACCCAAATGGCGGTCTTCGAGATGATGGAGAATCGCGATGAAGATTAACGTCCCGGAACTCTCGCTCGTCGTACTCGTCGGGGCTTCCGGCTCGGGCAAGTCGAGCTTCGCCCGCGAGCATTTCCTCCCGACCGAAGTCATCTCCTCGGACTTTTGCCGGGGGCTCGTCTCCGACGACGAGAACGACCAGTCGGTGACGAAGGACGCCTTCGAGGTGCTTCACTTCATCGCCGGAAAGCGCCTCAAAGCGGGCAGACTCACCGTCGTGGACGCGACGAACGTCCAGCCCGAGGCGCGCAAACCGCTCGTGGCGCTCGCCCGCGAACACGACGCGCTGCCGGTCGCGGTCGTGCTGAACCTTCCGGAGAAGCTCTGCCGCGAGCGCAACCGGGACCGCCCCGACCGGGACTTCGGCCCCCACGTCGTCCGCAACCAGACCCGCCAGCTCCGCCGCTCTCTCAAGAAAATGAAGAAGGAAGGCTTCCGGCACGTCTCCGTACTCTCCTCGCCGGAGGAGGTCGAGTCGGCGACCGTCGAGCGGCGGCGGCTCTGGAACAACCGCAGGCGCGAGCGCGGCCCTTTCGACATCATCGGCGACGTGCATGGGTGCCACGCGGAACTCGTCGCGCTCCTTGCCCGGCTCGGGTACGAAGTCTCGCCGGATGGCCTCGACGCTCGTTCGCCGAACGGCAGGAAGGCGGTTTTTCTCGGGGACCTCACAGATCGGGGTCCGGACTCTCCCGGAGTGTTGCGGCTCGTGATGGGGATGGCCCGCTCCGGATCGGCGCTCTGCGTGCCGGGCAACCACGACATAAAGCTCGTCCGCAAGCTCCGGGGCCGGGACGTGAAGCTCAACTACGGTCTCGCCGAGACGATGGAACAGCTCGAAGGGGAACCGTCCGGGTTCGTCGAGGAGGCGCGGGACTTTCTGGACGGCCTCGTGAGCCACTACGTGCTCGACGGCGGGAAACTCGTCGTCGCTCACGCCGGACTGCCGGAGAACTTGCAGGGGAGGGCTTCGGGCAGGGTGAGGGAATTCGCCCTCTTCGGAGAGACGACCGGCGAAACCGATGAGTTCGGTCTGCCTGTGAGGCACGATTGGGCGGTTGAGTATCGAGGGGAGGCGACCGTGGTCTACGGGCACACGCCGGTGCCGGAGGCCGAGTGGATCAACCGCGCGATCAACGTGGACACCGGCTGCGCTTTCGGCGGCAAACTCACCGCCCTGCGCTACCCGGAGAAGGAACTCGTTTCGGTTCCCGCCGCGCGCGCGTACTACGAGCCGGTCAAGCCGTTCCTGCCGGAGGACGAAGCCGCGCCTCCGGTCTCCGAAAAACGGCCTCGCGACCTTCTGGACATAAAAGACGTGCTTGGAAAGCGGATCATCCCGACCCGTCTGCAAAGGAACGTCACGATCCGCGAGGAGAACTCCGCGGCGGCTCTGGAGGTCATGAGCCGCTTCGCCATCGACCCGCGCTGGCTCATCTACCTCCCGCCGACGATGTCCCCTTCGGAGACGAGCAAACTCCCGGGGTTGCTGGAGCATCCGGCGGAGGCTTTCGCGCACTACCGCCACGAGGGTGTTCCGGAGGTGATCTGCGAGGAGAAACACATGGGCTCGCGGGCCATAGTCGCCGTCTGCAAAGACGAAGAAGCCGCCCGCTCGCGCTTCGGGACGAACACCGGCTCCGGCGCCGTCTACACCCGAACCGGCCGCCCCTTCTTCGGTGAAGAGCTTCAGGAAGAGTTGCTGAGAAGGTTGAGGAACGCTCTCGACGGAGCGGGGACTTGGGACGAACTCGCTACGGACTGGCTCTGTCTGGACTGCGAAATACTGCCGTGGTCCGCGAAGGCGGAGGAGTTGCTTCGTCATCAATACGCCGCCGTCGGAGCGGCCGCCCGGTCCGCCCTCTCGAACGCCGTCGCCACCCTCGAAGCGGCTTCCGGTAGAGGAATAGAGGTGGAAGATCCGCTCGCGAATTACCGGGAGCGACAGAGAGCCGTCGGAGGTTACGTCGAGGCTTACAGACGGTACTCGTGGCCCGTGGAGTCTCTCGACGACATAAGGATCGCGCCGTTTCACATCATGGCTTCCGAGGGCGCGGTCCACGTCAACCGGGACCACCTCTGGCACATGAAGATGGTCGAGAAGATCGGGGCGGCGGATGACTTGCTCATCCCGACCCGATTCGAGAAGATCGACGTCACCGATCCCGAAAGCGTCGAGGAAGGCGTCCGGTGGTGGAAGGAAATCACCGAGAACGGGGGCGAGGGCATGGTCGTCAAACCGCTCGATTTCATCTCAAGCGGAAGACGGGGAATCTCTCAGCCCGGCGTGAAATGTCGAGGCCGAGAATACCTCCGAATAATCTACGGCCCGGAGTACACGCTGCCCGCGAACCTCGAAAGGCTTCGAGGCCGCGGTCTCGGGCGGAAGCGCTCGCTGGCCTTGAGGGAGTTCGCCCTCGGCGTGGAGGCTCTGGAGCGCTTCGTCCGCCGCGAGCCGCTCTACAGCGTCCACGAATGCGTCTTCGGAATACTCGCCCTCGAAAGCGAACCCGTAGACCCCCGATTGTAATGAGGATTAGAAGTACGGGAAACAGGAGGTGCAAAACATGCCGCTCTACGCGCTAAACCTTTTCGACCTCGCGGACAACGACCTGTACAAACAGTATTCGCGCCGTTCGGTGTCGGCGGTGCAAAAGCACGGCGGCAAAGTCGTCGCGCTCGGGAAGCTCGCCGGGGCGGAGGGTGAGTCGGAGATCGAGCCTCGAAAAGTCATGATCCTGGTCGAGTGGCCGTCCGAGGAGTCCTTCCAAAATTTCCTCGAAGATTCGGAACACAAAGACCTCCACCCGCTGCGCGAGGGCGGCACGGAGAATTATTTGTGGTGGCTGTACGAGAGCCTTGAGGACCTGCGTCCGATCTTCCAAGAACAAAAAAGCTGAAATGCTGACCGGCGCGGCGAAGCCGCTATCACACTCTTTCGGCGCGGACGATGAGGCGTCCGGTGTCGGGGCCGAAGTACAATAGGTTGGAACCTACCGTTTGCCAGTCGTCCACGCTCTCGACGCAGGTTTGCAGGGTGACCATGTCTTTTCCGGGCACCGGGTTCGTCACCCACGTCTCGCGCGGCTCGACGGCGAAGACTCTGGTCACGGCGTAGACGTATTGGCGGCCTTTGGCGTCTTCGAGGATGACCTCGTCTCCGTTTTGCATCGAGGGGAGTTCGAGGAACTGATAGTAGCTTTCGGTGTCGCGGTAGCCGATGCGGTGGCCCGCTATGTAGGGGTTGGCGTTTTCCTGCCAGGGGAATCCGGTTGAGGGGATTTTGATCGCCCCGGCGTCCAACGCCGCCGCCGAGTCGTCGTTCGCCACCGTGTGCCCGTATACGCCGAGCTTTGGAACCGTGAGATACAGCGTCGGGTCCTCGGGCGGGGGACCCGTGATCTCATCTTCTCCCCCAATCACCGACGGCGCGGTCGAGAAGACGGGAGGGTTGACCTTCGCGATCGCGGCGTTCTCCCCGGACAACCCGAGGAACGAGACCACCGGCGAGATGAACGGCATGATAAAAAGCGCGAGCATCACGAGCGTCGCGACCCTCCGCCGCCTCTTGTAGACGGGCTTGTTGCTGACGGTGAACCTTCGTCGGCGTGCTCGCCGGCCTCTGGGCCCGCGCGTAACCGGACGCCGGCGAGATCGCCGCCCGGCGTGGACGCGAGCGGAAGTTCCGCGTCTGTATACTCTCTCCTCCCGAAAAAGCATGAGAGGAAGTGTAACCGATCCAGGCTCTTCGAGTGTCTTCGATTCAGTTGGCGTTCGGGGCGGTGGTTGGGATAACATGGTTTTCGAGTGCAATAGTGGGTGGTTTTTCGCCGCTTCACGGTCTTTTGGGACATGAAAGGGAATTTTGAGCAAGCTGAAGACGCTCGTGGATAGAAAAGACAGGAAGTTCGAGCAGAACGCCGAGGATTATGGACAGCTTCTCTCGGAGCTTCGCGAACTTTCGGCGAAAGCGAGGCTCGGAGGCAGCGAGAAGGCCAGAAAACGACACGAGGGACGCGGAAAGCTCCTCGCCCGCGACCGCGTGGAGAGGCTGCTCGACCCCGGAACCGCTTTCCTGGAACTCTCGCCCCTGGCCGCGCACGGCATGTACGACGGGCGTGTCCCGGCCGCGGGAATAATAACCGGAATAGGCCGCGTCTCGGGGCGCGAGTGCATGGTCATCGCCAACGACGCGACGGTGAAGGGCGGCACGTACTACCCGATGAC